>CAYOJT010000026.1:0-16010 GCA_964404365.1 uncultured Bacteriovoracaceae bacterium | reverse complement strand
AGCGTGGATAGATTTTAGTTTTTTCAGGAAATTCTCCTGAACCGCAAACATCGCTTCACCAAAATCAAAAAGCTGGTTCATGAATCCTGAACCTGTGAGCTTTTCTAAAATTGAAAAAGTTTTCCGCATCCCGAATGCGAGGAGTTGATTTGCGGGTAGTACTAAGAATCGGACAAATTTTTCTTCGAAAAATCGGGAGAGGAGTTGGGGCGCCTCTAAGAACGAGAGCGTATTTCGAGAAGGCGGAGTGTCCAGAATGATGAGGTCGAATTCTCCGCGTTTTCGTAACGAGTCGAGTTCTTCGAGCGCCAGGTATTCATTTGCCCCACTGAAATCCTGAGAAAAGGTTTCAAGGATTGGATTTCGAATGAGTTTTTGAATGATCGTTTCGTTATCGCTTAAGCTTCGGATCAAGCGAATGAAGCTCTCGCGGCTTTTAGGCATGAGCGCGAAAAAGCGACCGGGAACCGAGCGACCCAGCGCCTTCTCTAAGCCTAGGGTGAGATCGGTGGGTTCGTGGGAAAGAGCTGCGAGCCCGAGCGAAGTCGCGAGGCGCTTTGCGGGATCGATCGTAATAACAGCAACTTTTTTTCCGTTCAGCGCTGCCTTTAGGCCGAGAGCTGCGCTGACGGTCGTTTTACCGACTCCGCCTGTGCCGCAGGTGATGAGGATCTTTTTCTCTGCAATCGCCCGTGAAGGTCCGTTTTTCATGCATGCCCCCTGCGCGCGAGTTCAAGGGTTACGGAATCAATGATCGATTGAAATGCGTTCTCACGTGTCGGTGGATAAAAGGGGAGTTTCGAGTAAGAGAGATTCTCCCAAAGATTCAGGTTTTCATTTTCAGTTCCAGCCTTACGCGAAAGGTGCGCCACAGCCGTATCCGCAAATGGGCGATCGAGTGGCGAAGCTTCAGCTCCATGATTTGGAGAGAGGCGATTCACGAGGTAAAAAGGTTCGACCTTTTGAAAAATCGCCTTCAAGTGAGTCGCAAGTTCGAGCGACTCCGTTAGCGGCATTTCTTCAGGAAGTGCGACAATCAAATGTGAAACGAGCGTTGGATCCGCAAGCACATCTAGAATCGCCTGGGCGTCCTTCGCAAGAAGGCTGCCCTCGAAAAGATTTTTCCAGTTTGAGATCGATTGGAACATCGTTAGGCCGTGTCCCGTCGCCGGCATATCGACGATGATCCGTTCAAAATTTTTCATTTCGAACCATATTTTTCCCATGAGTACGAGTTCTCGAATGCCCGGGGCTGCCTTCACGAAATAGCGCATGAGGCGATTGGAGAGGAAGATCTTCACGAGAGTGGGTGAGCCGATCTTCAGACCCGCGTATTCTTCAAATGAAGTCGAAGCCTCGTTGTTCAGATGCCAAAGATTATCCCCAATTTGCTTCATTTCTCCCGCCTCTTGGGTCGGGTCTTCAATGGAAATGAGGAGCGTTTTTCGAGTGCGCGAACTCACCCGCGCGAGCGCTGTGGCTAGCGTTGTTTTTCCAACTCCACCCTTTCCTTGAATGAAGATCAGAGGACGCGAAAGTAATTCGTTTAAAGGTCTCTCAGGGAGCGGCATGAATCCATTCGACATCAAGTTTGGAATTAACGAGTCGCTCGCGTTCAAGCGGAGTCAAAGGCGTATCGCGATCGATGACTAATCGCCTTTGAGCGCCGAAGTGAAGCGAATCGTAGAAACCCTTTAAAGACGTTTCAGAAGGCACAGCTCCTTGTGCGACCCAGCGCACGGGGATGTGTTCTAAGCGTTCCCATTGGACGGACATCACATCTCCATCGCTTTGGAAAATCAGTTCCTTCATGTCTTTCATATTGAAGAGGTAAGGAAGGTTTCCGGGCGATACGATGCTGTTCGTGATTCTTAAACGCTTTTCAGTCTGAGGAATCAGGTTCCAGATGTCCATCTGGACGTAGCGAGGCCAGTAGTCAGCTACGATTTGAATCGGCACATCTTTCGGGAGCTCAGCGATCGGAAATTTTTCCAAAAACTCCGGATAACGATTCAGATTGAAGCTCATCGAGTACTTAAATTTTGCGCCTTTAAATACTTCTTCTTCGTGTTTCTTCAGATACCTGCCGAAGACGAAGATCACGCGTGAGGGCGCGAGTTGATTGAGGAGATCGATGTGCGCGTGGCTTGGGAGTTCACCCGAAGTCGAGATGAGTTCTACGGTGACGTTGTTCCTTTGACCTTGGAGAAGAACTTTCTTCCAGGTCTCAAGCGTCGCGGTTGTTGGAAAGAGAGTGAAGCCGACTTGGAGGCGAGTCACTTTCGGGAAGAGTCCTAAAAGTTCGGGCATGAGAGCGTTCGGCTGAGAGGTGAGGAGTACGCGGAGTTCGGTCGGACCGGAAGTCGATTTCCATTTTTTAAACTGAAGTTCGGTCGGGTTGTTGTTGATGATCCAAGTTTCTTTAAAGGCGCTGTCAGCGGCCCAACCCAGGCGAATTGAAGTCAAAAGAAGAAGAGCAAAAAGGGCGACAATGCCCAGTGTATCTGTTCGTCGATTTTTCATGGGGGGATCTGACCATAGAGGGTTTAGCCTTTCCAGTTTCGAATCAGGTTTTGACGGTCAGGATGAACTATAGCTGACGCGGCGCTTTTCTGTTCCGCAGATGTTCCAAAATGGCACGAAAAGGCTTGCGAGACGCGCTCCGCTACATTTGTAATAGACGCTCAATATCTCAAAGGAGATTACTATATGCGTTATCGCATTCCGTTTACCGTAGCTGCAGTATCGATTTTCTCACTCGCGATCACATCCAGTTGCGGGGGTCCAAAGGCTTTCACGAAGGGTGAATACGACGATCCTGAGCGTGTAGAGCTTCTCGACGACAAGTTTAATGAAGCGGACATGCAAGCCATGTCTCAAACGATTGTGGATTCGATCACTTCCTGCCCGGAAATCACCGACGCAAAGAAGAAACCGACTGTCATCGTTGATTTGGTGAAGAATAACACCGAAGAACACATCGACATCGAAATGCTGACCGATAAGATCCGCACTTCGCTTTCTAAAAAGCGCAGCGTGAAATTTATCGACAAGTCTGCACGCGAAACGATGGACGAAGAATACCGCTATAATGAAGCAGGGAATGTCGCGAAGGAAAAAGCAAAAAGCCGTGGAAAACAAACCGGCGCTGACTACCTGATGCGCGGAGCTCTTGCGACGAACGTCCAACAAGTCGGCAACGACAAGTACATCTACTATAAGCTCACGATGCACTTAACGAACGTTGAAACTTCTGAAATTGATTGTACGGAAGAAAAAGAAATCCGTAAAAAATACCGTAAGAAGAGCGTCGGACTATAAGTAAGTGAGCCTTCGAGCTTCTCGATTTTTAAATTCACGAGCCCATCGACGTTTCGTCGTTGGGCTCGTTCTTTTTTCCTGGGTGAGCGGATGCGCTTCTGCGCGCATGGGCGATACTCAAGCGGATCGCCTATTTAAGAGTGGTGATTATTCTGCCGCCGCGGACTACTTGAAGACGGGTCTCGAAAAAGAAACTTTGGAAGGTAAAGACGGGCTTCTTTACCTTCTCGACTACGCACTCGCCCTTCATACGGCCGGCCGCTACGAAGAAAGCACAAAGGCTTTCATTAAGGCGGATGCGCTCACTGAAATTAAAGATTACACAAGTCTTTCCACTGAAGCGGCAACCCTGCTCACGAGCGACAATATCAAGCAGTACAAAGGCGAAGATTTTGAGAACATCCTGATCAACGTGTACAACGCTATGAACTACGCGCTGATCGGAAAACATGAGGACGCGCGCGTGGAAGCAAGGCGCGTGAATCGAAAACTGAATTTAATGGTGACCGAAGGAAAGCGGAAGTATCAGCAAAACGCTTTCGCGCGCTATCTATCCGCCATTGTTTGGGAGGCGGATAGGAACTGGAACGATGCCTACCTCGATTACAAGCTCGCCTATCAACTCATGCCGGATTTTCCTGGAATCGGTGAAGACCTCTGGCGATTAGCAAATCGCCTAGAGAACGATCGCGTTAAAACAAAGTGGGAGCAGCAGTTCCAGCTCACGGCCGCCCAAAAGGCGCGAGCAAAAGCTCGAACGGCTCCCGATCGGCCCGGTGAAATCGTCGTTCTCTTTCAAAATGGCCTAAGTCCCATCAAACATCCTGACCCTAACTTTTATTCCGTTCCCAAATTCTTTCCGCGTGCGAATCCGGTTTCAAACGCGGCTGTCAGTATTTCGTCGAAGGGTCAAATAGTAGAAGAGGGACAAACGAATGTCCTGATGGACATTGAAGCCGTCGCGATCCAGAACTTGGAAGAAAAGTGGGGCGGAATTGTTGCGAAAAAGATGGCCGGCATTGTTGCGAAAGAAGTGATCGGGAATCAAATCGATAAAGCGACGAAAAATTCCGGTTTAGGCGCGCTCTTCAAACTGGTCGCGTATGCGAGTGATCAGGCGGACTGCCGGTCGTGGAATTTATTGCCCAAAAATCTTCAGATCGCGCGCTTTTGGGTGAGTCCTGGAACCTACGAAGTGAAGGCGGTTCCTCAGGGTGACGGAACGGATATCCCCGCGAAAACAGTCGCCGTGAGAAAAGGTGAAAAGGTTTTTGTGAATTTCCGCTATATGCCGCGGTAGTAGTTCTTAGTATGCGCCCAAGTAAATGACGGCTTGGTAAGTGACCCAGTATCCGCCCGCGATTCCAATCACCGCGCCGATTGAGCAACCCAGAACGAAGAGGAATGCAGTCAGTTGATTAGAGAGTACTTTATCGAGAAGCGGCTTAATTGCGTCCATGGTTAAAACCTAGCACGAAGATTTCGCGCGAGAAAGGGTATGTCCTAAAACGGTGAAAACGATAACGAGAAGCGCTGCGAAAAACTGGTGAAATACGGCTAGAGGGATCGGAATTACGAAAACTACAGTCAAAACTCCGACCCAGAATTGAGTCATCATTCCATGGGATGTAGCGACCGAGTAGCGCTTCAGCTCGCGGGCGACACCGGGTTTCCGAGCAGCACGCCACAGTAAAAGGGCTAATCCAAAGAGGAAAATGCCGTTCGTCCGATGGATCCAGTGGACTGCGGCGGGGTTGGAGAGGACGTTTTCAAAAAAGCCGTCTCCTAATCCGAAAAAGGAGGACGGGATCCACTCACCGTTCATCTTTGGCCAAGTATTAAACCCCCAGCCTGCCTTGAGGCCCGCAACGAAGGCTCCGTAAACGACTTGAAAGATGAAAAAACCGAGACCGATCCGATAAATTTTTCCGATGAGTGCTGTTCCTTCAGGTGTAACGCTCGAACGTTTCGTCTGAAGGTCGCGGAGCAGCCAAGTGAAGTAGGCCAAAATCGTAAGCGCAAGAGTCAGATGAGCCGCCAAGCGAAAGTGACTGACAGATACGCGCTCGGAGAGACCGCTCATCACCATAAACCAGCCGAGCGCCCCTTGAAGGCCACCCAGCGCGAAACCGATGAGCGTGCGTTTCATCACTCTTTTTGAAATCCTGTTTCGGAACCAAAAGAAAACCGCGGGAAAGATCACGACCAGGCCGATCGTGCGGGCGATGAGTCGGTGAAACCACTCCCAAAAGAAAATCGACTTAAATTCGGGAAGAGTCATCTGATGATTGATGAGTTTGAACTGGGGGATTTCTTGGTATTTCTGAAAGGCTTCGTTCCAGGCCGCTTCACTCAGGGGTGGGATCGCGCCCATGATGGGCTTCCAATCCGTAATGGAAAGTCCAGACCCCGTGAGGCGAGTGATTCCTCCAATGGAGATCAGGAGTACGAGGAGAAAACAGATCGCTCCCACCCAAACACGGACACTTTTCCCACACTCAAAATCGACGGGGCGCGCGGCTTCGGTGAAAGTGTTGGGGTGGGTAGCGGTTTGATTCATTTACTTCGTCGCTTTTTCTTTGAGAGCGGCTTCGATCGCTTCAACCAGCGTTGAATCTTCAGGGGTGATCTTCGACTTATAGCGACCGATGATTTTTCCGTCTCGCGAGATGAGAAATTTTTCAAAGTTCCAGGACACAGCGCCCCTATTTTCGGCATTATCCGAAAGGTAGGCGTAGAGCGGCTGGCGCTTATTTCCAGTGACTGGGCCCTTTTCGAACATGGGGAATGTTGTTTTGTATTTCATTTCACAGAACTTCTTAATTTCAGCGTTTGTGCCAGGTTCTTGTAAGCCGAAATCGTTCGATGGGAAGCCCAGGACCTCAAAACCTTGAGCTTTATATTTTTCGTAGACCGCCTGAAGGCCCTTGTATTGAGGGGTGTATCCGCATTCGCTTGCGGTGTTCACGATTAAAAGAACTTTTCCGGCATAAGTTTCAAGACTCAGCTTTTCACCCGTGAGGGTTGTGACGGCGAAGTTGTAGATTGAGGTCGCCTTTTGGGGCTTGCTTCAAGAGAGGTGTTCATAAAGAGGAGCGCTCCTAAACTGAGAAGGTAAAATTTCATGGTTTGGTCCTTTGTGTGGTTCCGGGGAGATTAGCGAATGGAACCTTGGAAATCCTATCGAAAAAGAATGAAACTTACTGTGTTGCAGAGCGTAGATAACACTGTGAGTCATGGACCGGTTTTCGATACCCTGCTGAAGCTACCATCTATGTCACAAAATCTCGGAATTAGCATTGTTGAGCTCGATGAACTGAAACAGGTTCCGGCACCCGTTCGTCTTCTCGAATATGACCTGGGACTCTTTATGATGGCCTCATCGCTCGAGCGCTTTCCCATTCGCGACTGGATTGAAAAACAGGGAAAGCATTTGTGTCTCTCTATTCTGTCGACCTATTTTTTCGCGCCTCGCTTGGATGAGGAGCAGCGCCGAGAGCGCGTGTCAGTCGCATGTGAGCTTTTTTCTGAATACCGAATCGACGAACTCATGATCCGGCAGAAAGAGGGAGAAGATTACAGTGACCCTCGATTTTTAAATCTGCTAACGCCCTTTCTTGACCAAGGCGTAGAGATCCTCTGGGAAGTCGGAATGAAATCCGTAACCGTTGAGATGGGAAGTATTTCGCTCGGTTCTGATGATCTGGGAGAGCTCACGAATCAGCGGGCGAGCGTGCCCGAGCCGTTTTCTTTCGCGGAGCCTGTTTTCGATCCTGCCTGGCATGGCGTTGATCTTTGGCGAGGAAAAAAGAAGTTAAAAATTCATGGCTGGCAGGCTGATCGATGGGTGCGTCGTTACGGTAAAGAGCAAATCGAAGCGCTGGTGAAGAAGATCAAGAAAAACGCCGATCCAGATTGTGAAATTTTACTGGGTCACACCGGTAGAATTGAGGAGTGGGATCTTTTCGCTCAAGCGATGGGTTCGTAAAACTATTTTCGTCTGAGCCAAGCGGCTTTAATTGGAACTCCATCTTTAATGAAAAGTTTCTCAAAAAGAGTGACTTCCGGAATCTCGAGTTTTCCGGCGTTTGGATTTCCTTCATGTAAGTTCTTCGTGATTTTTTCAATCAGCCAGATGTCTTTACATTCCTCAAACGCCTCACACATTTTCTCAAAATAGCCGTCGTGGTCCGTTTTGATGAAAAAGAGTCCGCCCTTCTTCACGACTTTGGCTGCATCGCGGAGAGTGGAGGCTTTCAAAAAGCGATTTTTCCACTGTGCTTTCTTGGGCCAAGGATCCGGGAAGAAAAGGTAGAGGGCATCGATTTCCTCAGCACCAAACATGTAGCGAAGGCGTTCGACGTTCGCTCGCAGGAAGAGGATATTTTTTAGGCCCTTTTCATGCGCCTTTTCAGCCCCCCGGTAAGCGATTTTAAATTTCCAGTCGATTCCGATGTGGAGGCGGGAGGGGTTCTGTGCGGCCCACGCGCGTGACACGTGGCCCGTGTTACAGCCGATTTCGACGTGAAGTTCTTTATTTTCTGGGTCTTTTACGCCTTTAAATCGAGTACGCCATGAGCCGGCGTGGGTTTCGGTGTCTTGATCGGAATAGGCGATGTCGGGAAATTCTTTCAGCTTCGCCGAATAGGGGTTCTTGGCTTCGCTATAGCGGTAATCCGGGTGATCGAGCGGGACGCGTTTCATAAGAGTAGAGGGGTCTTATCCTGGATTTTTCAAAAGGGCAAAAAAGGAAACGGGGCATTCGTAGGCCATCTTGGCTACGAATACCCCGTTTTCAAACGTTAGACAGAGACGTGGCTGGAACTTCAGCCGCTACCCGTGAGGGCTTATCCGCCGATAAGCTTCAACACTGAGTTCGCGTTGTTGTTCGCCTGACCGAGGACGGAGACCGTCGATTGGGTCAGGATGTTATTCTTCGTCAATTCCGCAGTCTCTTCAGCCATGTCCGTATCGCGGATACGGGAGTTCGCGGCTTCTAAGTTCTCGCGGTAGATCTGTAAGTTGTTCATCGTGGACTGGATCCTGTTTTGGATCGCGCCCATTGCAGAACGGCTTTCGTTGATGTGAGTGATAGCGTCGTCGAGTTTATCGAGGTTTGCTTGCGCAAGTTCTTTCTTCGACGTGTCCACATCCTCAAGTTTTAATGACTTGAGCGAAGTTGCCATTTCCTTACCGTTATAGGTGAAACGGTCGAGGAATGGATTGTTATGGATACCCACTTGGATGTCCATATTGTCTTCGGAGCCATCGAGGAGGCGGCGACCGTTAAATTCGGTGCTTCCTGCGATACGATCGACTTCGTTTTTCAAAGCCGTGACTTCCTTATTGATGAAGCCGCGTTCGGTATCGCCGATGGTATCAGATGAGCCTTGGATCGAGAGTTCGCGTAAGCGGATCAGGATGTTCGAAATTTCGTTCATCGCGCCCTCGGACACTTGTACGAGGGAGATACCGTCTTGAGCGTTTCGGTAGGCTTGTTTCATGGAGCGGATGTGAGCTTTCAACTTTTCGCTGATCGCTAATCCTGCGGCGTCGTCGCCGGCTTTGTTGATCCTATTCCCCGAAGCGAGTCGCTCCAAAGAACGGTTCTGATTATCGTAGTTCGAGCTCAATGCCCGCTGTGCGGCGAGCGATTGAACGTTAGTGTTAATTCGTAGAGCCATTGCTCTATCCTCCGTTTGTCATTCAGTTTCTCCGTATCCTTGAGGTTATCTTCCTAAATGAACCGGGCAATCCCTGCCTGGCTCACGTGACTCATCGGACCGTGGCGCTAGGACTTTAAAAATATTTCAATGATTCCCAGTACTTATACCTGATTCATTTAGTCAGGAATATAGTAGAGCTAAAGTATCCGGTATTCCAAACCGATAGAATCATGAACGAATTCGTGTGTGCGCGGCTCGATTGGGGTTAACAATCCTTTGAAAAATGGTCAGAAATTATTTTTAGAAATATCTCTCCTGATGGGGGTTGCCGTGTCCATTTCGGCCTGCCGACCCTCGGTGAAAAGCGCCTGTGACCGTCTGCCGGTCTTAGAAGGGGAGCTTAAAGCCCTCCGCATGGAGATGAACCCCTATCTGAAAATCGCCGCTCAGCAGAAGGGAGCGGGTAAGAAGGGCCGTAAACCTGCCTCGGTTCGAGCTGATTACGATTCCCAGATCCCACGGGAAGAATGGATGTCACATACCGAGGACTGGATTAAGATGTCCCAGGACTTCCGGGACGCGCTACATGAAGACGATAAAGTGAACCGAAAGGCCCTAGCCCCTCTCAACGAGGCCTCACTCGCGCTCGTCACGCTCCATGGTTACATCCATCAGGGCAAGGTCACAAAGGCGGTCACGACGCTTGAGCATGTTCAGAAGAACATCGCCGATTTTTCTAAAAAGACCTGTAATTCGCGCTAAATTCCTTGTTTTATCTGCATTCCGAATCTTCATCCCAATCCACAAAGCATAGTTTCGGTGACCCAGACGTCCTGTCTTTCATGTCCTTTTTGCTGACGCAAAAAGAAGCCTGAACTGCACATTGAGTGCAGTTCACTTTTCGTTCTACGAACGAAAAGTCCTGGCGACATGAAGTCACGAAACTATGCTTTCTGGATTGGGATGAAGAAGGGGGTAGATAAGATTAGGAATGGGGGGGAAGTCGGTCTTTTTACTTAGTCGCGGTGGGGTCGAGTTTTTCGACGGAGCGGGTGCCGGTTTTACCTTCGCACTCTTTTAAGCCCATTCCGGCGTTGTCTTCGCAGGATACTTCTAGGGGGATCGCTGCAGGGGCCCGAATCGCTTTAGTGGGCTGGGCGGCCATCGGTTTCAGAGCGTTGAACTCGAAATCGCCGGTTTCGCGGAATAAGTGGAAGATCGAGAAGCCGAATCCCACGCAAACGAGGCAGAAAATCACCAGTTCTACCGGATTTACACGAAAGACGCGTTTTTGTGGCGTTCCACTCATGTATTTCCTATCGGGAGCGATTCTAGAGAACTTGATGGTCTTACTGGGCTAGTTCTTGGGTTTTATCGGTTTTTCTCATTTTTGATTGAAGCTCCCGGATCGATGCAGCAGTTGTTTGTCATGGAATTGGCGATTTGATACCTAAAGTCTACCGATGGAAATCTTGGCGCAGAGCGCACTGTTTGTTGCAATTGTAACCTTCTCGCTTGGGCTCTCGACCTGGGCAAGGAACGTTCGAAATCAACTCCATCAACTCTTCGCAATTGGCTGCACGGTCGTTTCCGGGTGGGCGCTATTTTACTTCATGTCCACCGTATGGCCGGAGCGCGGATACTACGGGTGGCACCTTCTTCTGAATGCGTGGCTGACACCGGTCAGTCTCGCATTCATCCAATCACTCCTTCGTATCCGGACTTGGAAGAGTTCACGATTTCTATTTTGGTTCTCGCTCCTCATTTGTATCGCAATCAGCGTCGCACTCTTTCTCGGTCTTCATCATATCGACGAAGTTCAAAAGGTGATTCGCTATACGCCCTCCCTCATTCTCATCCAAATTCTCGTCTTAATGGCGACCGACAAACACGTGAATCCGATCGTAGGGATTGGAAGAAAATTTCCGCTGTATCTTGGCGTGCTCTTAGTTCTCGTCACCTGCGTGATGGACCACGTGAAGGGACTGTGGCTTGGAATTCCGGTTTTCGGAAACCTCGCGGTCATGATTCTCATTTTCTTCCTAAGCCAGGTGATACTGCAGCAGCGATTCATGAACCTGGGAGCAGCACTTTCTCGGTTTTTAACGATGCTGCTCCTCGCTTTTCTTCTGACGTGCGTTTATGCCGTGATCGTTTCTTGGGTGAAAGAATTTGCGCTTCTGTTCCTGAATTCTTTTATTACGACCTTCCTCGTTTTGAGTTTGATCGATCCGATTCGAAATCTCGTTCGCTACAGTCTCGATCGCTTCTTTACTTCGCGCTATCAGCGACTGGCGGAAAAACTAAAAGCCACCGAGCAGGCAGTCACAAGCACTCTCGAAGTGAAGGAGGTCTTCGCAAGCTTAGGTGCATTTTTTGAGGAAGTCCTGAAGCCTCAAGCCTACGCTTTCTTCCTTCTTTCGCGAGACCGCACGACGTACACGCGTGAGTATCCGATCGATGCGGGGGAAAAATCGACGGCATTTCCAAGCGAAATCGAATCAAAACACGCGCTCTTTTCGGCTTTCAAGGGTGGGGCGAGACGGGGGGCTGGAAAGAAACAAGCCGTTGAAGCGATCCTCGCTTCTGCCCTCGAAGCGGAGCAGGAGCGCGCCATCGGAGAAAGTCGCAAGGCAACTTTCCGGGCATGGAGTGAAGCCCTCTCGGATCTCGGCGCGAATCTGGTCATTCCGATCCACACGGGTGAGGGGGAGCTGATCGCATGCCTCTTCTTCCGGGTTGATGAATCAGATCCGTATCGTGGCGGAAACCTCGCATTCGTTCAAGAAATGGAAGGCCTTCTCTCCGTTTGTGCAGAACGGCTCGAGCAGTTAGAGCGGTTTCGAAAACAAGAAGAGATCACGCGCCTTGCGGCGATCGGCGAAATGGCTGCTGGCCTTGCCCATGAGATTCGAAATCCTCTGGGTGCAATTCGCGGAGCCGCTCAGGTATTAGACCCAAGCTCTCATCGCCCCGAGAGTCGCTTCCTCAAAGTCATCATCGAGGAAAGTGATCGACTGAACCGCGTGGTCAGTGAATTCCTCGATTATTCGAAGCCGAGCCCAACGGGCTTTTTTAAGACCTTCGACCTCGTATCGCTCATCCAGAAGGCAGTCACGATGCTCTCGACCACCGCCCCTGAGGGAGTCGACCTTCAATTTCAGGCGACATTACTTTCCGCACCTGTCCTTGGTTCACCAGAACAGATTAATCAGGTCCTCATGAATCTCATTCAGAATGCGTTCAAAGCGATAGTCCGTGGCGGAAAACCCGGGGGAAGAGTCGTCGTATCTTTGGAGTCGCTGGATACGCGCGATCTGAACGACGTCTACCGCATCACGATTGAAGATAACGGGCCTGGCATTTCGAAGGATGTGATGTCGAAAATCTTCATCCCGTTTTTCACGACCGACCCGTCTGGATCGGGATTGGGTCTCTCGATTTGCCAAAAAATTGTTCGAGCGCACGGGGGTGAGATGGAAGTGAGCTCTAAGCCCGGAGTGCTCACTCAATTTCGAGTGATCCTGCCTTGTCCAGTAAACACTCGCGCAAAGAAGGTTTTTGAATGATGAAGGGTCGCGTACTCGTCGTCGACGACGAAAAGAACCTCCTGATGGTCATTCAAGCGATGCTTGAGAATGACGGCTATGAAGTCATTCCCTTCACATCCTCCGAGGAGGCGATGGATGCCATTGAGCAGGAAGAAATAGACTGTGTGATTTCGGATCTGTATATGCCGGGTCCGGGGGGGATGGATGTTCTTGCCTTCGCTCGCACGCGACGCCCGAATCTTCCGGTCGTGATCATCACGGCCTTTGGCACGATTGAAAGTGCGGTCGCAGCACTCAAAAACGGTGCGTTTGATTTCATTACGAAACCTTTCGACCAAAAGGACCTCCTGTCCATCGTGCAGAAGTCGGTGGCGACTTCGAAAGCGCTCGAGCGAGAACCTCAAGGAGGATTGACTCCCGCGCTCGGGACTGTTTCGCTCACAAAACCCGACTCCTCGCCCGAACCACTCATCCAGGCGAAGAGTCCGACGATGCAGGAAGTGCTTCGCGTGATCACAAAAGTGGCACCTACCGATTCGACGGTTTTGTTGTCGGGCGAAAGTGGTACCGGAAAAGAGATGGTTGCAAGCGAGATTCATCGCCTCTCCAAGCGCGGATCGATGCCCTTTATCAAAATTAACTGCGCCGTGATTCCGTCCGACTTATTAGAAAGCGAACTTTTTGGGCATGAGAAGGGCGCGTTTACGGGGGCAGTCGTTAAGCGCCCTGGTCGCTTTGAATTGGCGCACGAGGGGACACTCTTCCTCGATGAAATCGCGGAGATTCCGCTCGACATGCAGGCAAAACTCCTTCGTGCCATTCAGGAACGCGAGTTTGAGCGTGTGGGCGGAGTCGAGACGGTCCGTGTAGATGTCCGCTTGATCGCGGCAGCGAATCGGGATCTGGGCGAACTCGTGAAAGCGGGACGATTTCGTGAGGACCTTTATTATCGGCTTAATGTCGTTCCCCTGACGCTTCCGCCACTTCGGGACCGAAAAGAAGATTTAGAAGACCTGGCGATGGGTGCGTTGAATCGAATACGACCTAAAGTTTCGAAGTCGATCGCGGGGATTGCTCCTGAAGTTCTGAGTGTTTTTAGTCGCTACACCTGGCCCGGGAATATTCGTCAGCTCGAGAATGTCGTGGAGCGAATGGTACTGCTGACCGAAAGCGCGGAACTCGGGCTTCAGGATTTACCCGATGAGCTCGCGATTCATATTCCTGCGAACCAAAAGCGTGACCCTTCCAAACCGGAGGGTTTCAAGGAGATCGTGCGAAGGAGAACCCAGGATTTTGAGCGCGATCTTATCGAAAAAGAACTGGCCCAGAACGATGGAAATGTCACCCGGACCGCCGAAAAGCTCGGTTTGTCGCGAAAAGGTTTACAACTAAAGATGAAGGAACTCGGAATTCGACGCTAAGGCGTTTGGCGGTCTCCGCGAGTTCAGATTGAGCAAATACAAAAAGGGATTGCGAACCATGGCTCGCAATCCCTTCTGATTTTCTTCCAAAACGTATCGCTAATTACGGAAACAAGCCCCGGAGCAACATCGCCTTATTCAAGCGATCGATTCCGGCGATCATAGCGGCCGTTTTCATTCCGCATTTATGTTTCGCCTGAATGTCCATCACGCGTTTGAATGCGTTCGCCATAACTTCAGCAAGCTTTTCGTTCACGGTCGCTTCATCCCAGAAGAACATCTGAAGGCCTTGAACCCACTCGAAGTAGGAAACGATCACACCGCCAGCATTACAGAGAATGTCTGGGATGATAAATGAGCCGCGATCTTCAAGGACTGCGACGGCTTCATTCGTGATCGGACCGTTCGCGCCTTCAGCAATGATTTTAGCTTTCACTTTGTCGACGTTTGCTTTCGTGACAACACCATCAATCGCAGCTGGAATGAAGACATCGACTTGGAGGCCGATGAGATCTTCGTTCGAAATCGATTCCGCTTCAGGATAGCCAACTACTGTTTTATTTCGAGCAACCCATTCATTCACTTTCGGAATGTTGAGTCCGTTTTTCGAATAAATTCCGCCCATCCAGTCAGAGACCGCCACAATCTTACAACCGAGCTGGAAAAGTTCGAGCGCAGCGACTGCACCGACTTTACCGAATCCGTGAACGGAGACAGTGGTGGTGTTATCGATTTTTGGGCCCGGTTTTCCGATTTGATTCAGATGTTTCGCCGCGTGCTGAATCGTATACACGACTCCGCGACCGGTCGATTCTGCGCGTCCTAATGACCCGCCCACATCGATCGGCTTTCCGGTCACGACTCCAGGAATGGTGTAACCCTTCTCCTGGGAGTAGGTGTCCATCATCCAAGCCATGTGTTGGGCGTCGGTGCCAACGTCTGGCGCTGGAATGTCTTTATCTGGACCAATGATCATGTTGATCTCGGTCGTGTAACGTCTCATGAGGGATTGATGTTCCGCGCGGGAGAGTTGGTTTGGATCGACGCGGATTCCTCCTTTTGCGCCGCCAAGAGGAAGTCCCGCAAGAGAGCACTTGAAAGTCATCAACATCGCGAGACCTGCGACCTCACTTAGGTTCACTTCAGGGTGGAAGCGGATTCCGCCCTTACCGGGCCCGAGGGTCATGGAGTGTTGAACGCGATACCCTTCGAAAGTCTTGATGGAGCCATCGTCCAAACGAATCGGTACAGAAACAATCAACGCGCGTTTCGGGGACTTCATGCGCTCGAGAATGTTTCGGTCGAGCTTCATGACATTCGCGGACTCTTCGAGCTGCATGACAGCGTTTCTGTAAAGGTCGCTACTGTCCCAAAGGTGTGAATTGAGATCGTGGTTCCGAGGTGCGTTTGACATAGGTCTTTTTTCCTTTGGGCATCATCTCGATGCATCCGACAGGGTTAAACTGACTAGTGTTTGAGGAATCTATCGCAGCTTTTCCCTTCGCCTCAAGCAAAGAAGTCGGTATCCTGGAGAGGATGAAGAAAATCCGTGTTGCAGTGCTTTATGGTGGTAGGTCTGGAGAGCACGAAGTTTCACTTCGCTCCGCAGCAAGTGTGATCCGTAATCTCGATCCAGCGCGCTTTGAAGCCGTGCCGATCGGAATTGATAAGAATGGCAAATGGCATCTCGCGCCACCCCAAGCATTAATCACTGCACAAAACCTCCCTTCGCTTCCCGTCTATAATGATGCGGTTGAAGTGGGCCTGCCCGCAAATCCCGCAGCGAGCCAGTCCGGTCTTGTACCGGTATCCGGTGGTCCAACTTCAGTGGTTGCATCGGGATCATCGAGATTCGACGTCGTGTTCCCGATCATTCACGGCACAAACGGTGAAGACGGAACCATTCAGGGACTCTTCGAATTGGCCGAGGTCGCCTACGTGGGCTGCGGTGTTTTGGGATCCGCCATAGGCATGGATAAAGAAGTCGCAAAGCGTCTTGTGAAGGCAGCGGGAGCTCCTGTTGTGCCTTACATCGCTTTGAAAAAAGCAGA
>CAYOJT010000025.1:0-16650 GCA_964404365.1 uncultured Bacteriovoracaceae bacterium | reverse complement strand
TTTCAGTGGAAGGAATTTGACCTATCTCAAACCATTGATCTTTCGCGAACAAGTTACGGAGAATCTTCCACGAGTCGCGTCGACCACATGCTCTACCTCATCGCGGGTGTGAGTAAAAAACTGAACGGTCGCTGGGCCGTCAATGGAGCCATCGATTTTACCCAAAACTGGTCTACCGAAGACGCGAGCTACCAGTACAATCGTTACAATATTACAGCCGGAGTAACGTATTCGTTTTAAAGTCGCTTAAATGCTAGGCGTTTTTTGCCGAGCGCTTACTGCCCATTTTTCGAGCAGGACATGCCCTCTAAAATGGAGGGATGGTTTGGAAAAGGTTTTCCTACCTCTTATCACTTATTTTCTGCGTAGGATGCGGCGTACAAACGGCGACGTCCAGTAAGTCGCTTGCGCCCTATTGTGCGGTTTCCGTGCCGAGTACACCCATCACCGGAACTACTGGAACGGGACTCATCTTCAATGTTGATCCGATGGTCGCGACGGGAAATGCAAGCGTCGCCCCAGGTGATCCCTCGCTTTCCACGGCGGTTCAGACGGCGACCCTTCAAAATCTCTACGGTTACGGCACGCTGTATGGAGCCTACATGGATGTCGTAAACGAGCTTTGTGGTCAGGGTTACGGAGCGCAAAGTACGACGAATAATTTTCAATACACCTATGGTGACGAACGTTTTCCTGAGGTCATGAGCTATTACTACGGGGACCTTTTTCGTGACGAACTCGACGCCAATGGCGTGCTTTATTCGAGCCCAGCGCCGATGGTGTTGATTGCGAACTGTGACGAAAGAGACAACGCATACTACACACAAGGGGTAGATTCCTCGACAGGTAATACAGTCGATTTTGTTTGTGTTGGTACAGGAAGCGCATATTCAACTGCGAACTTTGCGGATGATGCGAGCGTCGTTATTCACGAGCTACAGCATGGGATTACCCAGCATGCCTATTCAGCTACAATCGATTTTAACCAGCTCAGCTATGATGATGCGGGTGTAGTGAACGAGGCAGTTTCTGATTTCGCTGGAATGATGTTTTTGGAACCTATGACGGGTGCACCTTTTGATGCTACTCGTTTTAGTCGCTGGGCTTTGGATTTATTTTTCTCACCGACCGCTGTTCGAGGTGGAAAGAAATGTCCAGAATACGATTCGGCCTATGGAGCCGGATGTACGAGTTTTTCAAAAACGGCGGCGGGATTCTCTTCAGATAATAATCATATCAGTTACGCTTTTCCGGATGGATTAGGGTGGCCGTATGGTCAAACCGTTTCTGGGCCCAATTATGTTCGAACGACTTGGATCAATAATGATTCTTTCGAGGAAATCCACCAGGGAGCCCCCGTCGTCGCCGGCACACTCTACGATTTATATTTAGAGCTTCGCGCAAATGGAAAGACCGCTGCCCAATCTCGTGGGGCGCTGATGAAGATCTTAACCGAAGCGCTTAAGCAACTACCCATCCCTTCGGGTACAAATGTTTCGCCGATCACGATTCAGGGGTTTTTTACGGAAATAGCTACCCAAATCAATGCGAGCACCGATCTAAACGCTGGGGATAAGACAGACTTACTCGCGGCTCTGACGACCCGGGGAGTGCGAAGTCCCGCGACCGTGGCTGCGGCTTGGGCTTCGGTCGGCACAGGGACAGCGGATACGGCAGGGGTCCGATTTATTGATACCACTCCGACTTCCGGCACACGAAATTACAAATTCAACGTCGGAGATTCTGGAGTCATGTGGTTCGATCTCTCGAATTCGGACGCGGACACTGCAGCAAGCGTGCTCCTCGATGTTACCATCTTGGATCCAGGAATTGAGTTTTCAGGCCTATCCAAAAATTATGGATATCTTTCTACAACGCACGCACAGATTCGATACGCGAAGGTTAATGGAACTTCAATCGTAGACGCCTTCGATTCAACCTCTTCGCCTGCGCATCCACTTCCGTCCGTTGGAAACTCATATTTTGGAACCAATTATAATTACGATTCTTATTCGACAACCGGGCTTTGGGTAAAGGTAAAGACCAACGCAACGCCGGGATCTAACGTTCGTTTCCAAGTGGTATCAACTCCGTCGAATGGTCCTGCAGTAACGAATACTTTTACAGTGGGGATACTTCCATGAGCAACCGACTCCTGCAGTTTGTTGTATTTACGTTTTCGATATTGATCGCGGTTTATTTTGGATTCTTCCAATCGCGTGATGAAACACAAAAGAGCCGAGAAATTTTTCATAAGCGAAAAATTCCAGTAGACCTCTCGACAAAACCACCCAGTGCTGTGATGCGGAATCCTTCGAGCGTGCTTCCTACCGATCCGCCGATTGGTCGGATGAAAGCGCCTCTGACCTTCGATGAAATTTTGGATAAATATGGCTCATCCTATGAATTTACAAAGGACACGGATGGGGTCGTAACCCAGTTTCGAAGAGCAGGGGATAACGTTAGGGGTGTGAGAAGATTCAGTCCGAGTCGATACACCGACTTGGTTTCACGCGGTGAGGAAATTTTGAAAGACTTCCGAGGAGTGCTTGGCCTTGATCCAAAACTCCCACTCGCTTCACCCGCCGTCGTGACGGGAGAAAGTACGGGCCAGGTGACATTTACTCAGACTCTTGAAGGTAACCGTGTAGAGCCGTGGGGAAAAATCTCCATCCTGTTAAATAAAGATGGATCAATCGAAAATCTGCAGTCGAACGCGCTGAAGAATTCAAAAGTACTCAATTCGAACAGCCACCCTCCACAGTCGCGCGGCTCCAGAAGGTTTGTTTGGGTTGAACAACTTGAACCGATTCCTCATTTGCGCTTCGTCGATGAAACTCGCGAGCGAGGGATTCAGCGGGTCTACGACGCTGAATCGGGAGAGTTCCTTTTTGAGAGAGATCGAAGGAATCGCTTCGCATATCGAACTAAAAGACTCCACTACTAGGGTCTGATGCGATCTTTTTTGACACGCCGCGACTATTAGGATACGGTCCCCGCCGGGGGTTAGCTCAAATGAAAAACCTATTCATCCGTGCGCTTTGGCCTGCAGCTGTGATTGCTTGTGTCGCTTATCTTGCACTTACCCACACGGGGATGAAGGATAACGAGCTCGCGGGTAGCCCAATCACGCTGACCTCTTCCTTAACCTCTCAGTGACCGCGCGATTGCACGCGTGACCGTGGTTTGTCCTTCTGAGTAAAATCAGACCATGTGGCAAGTCCTCATCCTCACAACAATCTCATCCGCCTTCGCGACATCTTTTTTTTCCCAACCTTTTGAAAAGACGCTCACGGACGCTCCGGTCATAATCCGTGGAAAAACAGGAGCCGGTCAGTCCCGGTATTCCACCTACAGCGATGGAAAGAAGCAGCTTTTCACATTCACAGAAATTGAAGTGACTGAGCGCCTGAAAGGTGCTGATTCGATGCCAGGAAAAATTGAGATTCGCGAAATCGGGGGCAAAAAAAATGGAATCGAAATGGGTGTCTCGGGAAGTGCTGAATTTACGCCTGGAGAGGAAGTAGTCTTGTTGCTGAACCAGCGGGCGCAAGACGGCAGTTACCCGCTGAAGGGCCTGATGATGGGCAAATACACGATCGAGAAAGATCGCGCAGGTAACGAGATTCTAAAAGGTGCTGGTATTGAAAGTGCTCAGGGACATTCTCATGACGAGGCGGAATCCGAGCACGAGGAGAAGAAAGTTTGGACGCTGAAAGCCCTTCGAGAATTTATCGCAGAAAATAAGACCCAACCCAGCGTCCCAGCAGTGACCGAAGTAGCTCGTTCGACTGGAAGCCCGATTCCAAGCGTGAGTCCTTCTCCAGAACCCAAGAAGGAAGAAATCCACGAGGATTTAGTCGCGCCCGAAGAGGGGAATCAACCGTCTGGGAATTCGACTGCAAAAATGGTTGTAAAATTCATGATCGCCCTGCTGATCGGTGGGGCTTTCTATCTCCTTCGAAGAAGGCGGAGATAGAATCTATCCCAAATGCATGGGGCGTGAGTGTTGCGTGAAATGGATCGTCATACTATCCTAAGGTCATGAAATCTCTAGTGTGGTTAGTCGGATTCAGTGCCATCTCTGCTCAAACGGCTTTTGCAGCAGTGAGCGCAGATCGCATTCATAATGTCGATTCGCGAAAAACTCAGATCTATATGAAGGATGGAGTCTTCACCGGCGGCCATCGCGACATTGAAGCGGCTGTAATTCGAGACATCCGCCGTGCAAACAATGCGGGCTATGAACGTATTGTTCTAGACATCGATTCCGCAAAAATTCCCTACTATCAGGTCGCGGTAGATCCGGCGTTAAAACGCGTAACCCTGACTGTATTCGGTGATCCTACCCTGAGTTTTCAAGCTCCCGAAGTGGTGAAGGCTTTTCAGAAAAGCGCGACCGTTTCTCGAGTCGATCTCTATCCGAAAGTCGACGGTTCGACCTTTAATATGGTGCTCCAGCTGAAGGGATCGAGTCCGATTGAAGTTTTTGAATTGGGATCTCCGAACCGAATTATTTTTGACTTGAAGGTCGCTTCGAACATTTCGAGTGAATCCAAACCCGTGACTCATTTTGTTGGCAAAAAGAAGAAGGCGAAAAAGGTCGAAAACACCCAAGTTTATCCTGCAGAGTCTGATGCGGTGAGTGATGGTGAGTCGATAAATACTCACACGGATGAATCTGCGCCTGAGTGATAACTCGTTGATTTTATAGACTTAAATCCAGGTCCTTGCCAAGGTCTCAATCGTTACCATAGTTGCGATAAGGATACGCATCTCTATGGGTAACGATAAAGCAGACGAGCATAAAAAATCCGAAACACTCGCAGAAGAAAATAAACAGATAGCGGATAAGGGCAGTAGCCTCATTCTCCCAGACCAGGCGCTGCCGCCCAATCTGTTCATCATTCCCGTGAATTCGTCGATCATCTATCCGTCGCTGATGGCACCGATGATGGTGTCGATCCCGCGTTTTGTAGCTACGGCTGAAGAAGCGATCGCACGAAACCGAACGGTGGGTCTCATACTGACGAAAAACGAAGAGTTAAGGGAAGACGTCAAGCCGGACGAACTCCATGAAGTTGGAGTCGTCGTAAAAATTTTAAAGCGTTTAAAAATGCCGGACGGATCTGTAAACCTCCTGCTCCAAAGCCAGAAGCGATTCCGCCGCAAAAAAGTTCTCTCGGATCATCCTCACATTGTTGTGGAAGCTGACTACATCTCCGATGAAGTCGAAAAATCGACTGAGATGGATGCACTCACGCGAACAGTGGTGAGCCATGTTAAAAAGCTCTCGGAGGTAAATCCTTTTTTCACTGAAGAAATGCGTTTAGCAATGATCAATGCCCCCGGCGCAGGAACCGTGGCCGACCTGGTCGCGTTCTCTTTGGCTCTTCCAAAAGCCGACGCGCAGGATTTTCTCGAAACCATCAGTGTGCGCTCACGGTTTGAAAAACTCCTTTTGCACCTTCGCCGCGAGCAGGATGTCGCTGATGTTCAGAAGAAGATCCAGGACGACGTGAATACGAAGGTCACGAAAATGCAGCGGGATTTCTTCCTCCGTGAGCAACTCAAGACCATCAAGAAGGAACTTGGAATCGAGGTCGAAGGGAAAGATCAAAGCACGAAGACTTTCCGCGAGCGAATTGAGGCAGCCGGCATGCCGGAAGAAGCGAAAAAGGTCGCTCTCGAAGAGCTTGAGAAATTTGAGACCATTCCTGAAAGTTCGCCTGAGCATAATGTGGTTCGAAGTTATCTCGAACTCCTTTGTGCGCTTCCGTGGTCCAAAGAGACTCAAGATATTTTAGAGATTTCTCACGCCAGGAAGACTTTGGATGCCGATCACTACGGCCTCGAGAAAGTGAAAGATCGGATCTTGGAGTTTTTGGCTGTCAGGAAACTGAAGAAGAACCCGAAAGGCTCGATCCTTTGTCTGGTGGGCCCTCCCGGTGTGGGTAAAACTTCGGTCGGAAAGTCGGTCGCGAAGGCCCTCGGCAGGAACTTTTATCGTTTCTCGCTTGGTGGAATGCGTGACGAAGCTGAGATCAAGGGCCATCGTCGAACTTACATCGGCGCGATGCCTGGAAAGATCATTAATGCAATTAAGCGTGCGGACTCGAAAAATGCAGTTCTCATGCTCGATGAAATCGATAAACTTGGAGCCTCATACCAGGGGGATCCTGCTTCCGCGCTCTTAGAAGTTCTCGATCCAGAGCAGAATTCTTCGTTCATTGATCACTACCTCGACGTACCTTTCGATCTTTCAAAGGTCCTCTTTATCGCAACCGCAAACGATCTTTCCTCGATTCCAACACCGCTCTTGGATCGCATGGAGGTCATCGAACTACCCGGTTACACGCTTGAAGAAAAAGAGGCGATTGCGATTCGTTACGTGATCCCGAAAGAAATTGAAGAAAACGGTTTGAGACCCGAACAGATCAAATTTGAGCGCAGTGCGATTCGTAGAATCATGCTCGATTATGCGCGTGAGCCCGGCCTGCGTATTCTCCAGCAGTTGATTGGAAGAATCTGTAGGAAAGCGGCCGCAAAAATCGTCGATGAAACAGAAGCGAAGGTGAAATCACGCCTGAAGCGACAGATCGTCATTGAAGAAGGTGATCTGACTGAATGGCTGGGACCGAAGCGATATTACAATGAAGTCGCTGAACGGATTACCTCGCCTGGCGTTGTCGTGGGTCTCGCATGGACGGCTTTGGGTGGTGATATCCTGTTCATTGAATCCACCGATTTACCGGGCTCTGGAAATCTCAAGCTCACAGGTCAGATGGGCGAAGTGATGACGGAAAGTGCGGCGATCGCTTGGACCTACGCTAAGAAGAAATTCGCAGCCGAGATGAAATCGAAAATTACGCCAGAGTATTTCAAAGAGCGTGACTTCCACCTTCATATTCCATCGGGGGCCATTCCGAAGGATGGCCCGTCTGCTGGGATTACGATGGCGACTTCGATTTATTCGCTTTTGACAGGTCGAACAGCGCGGCAGAAATACGCCATGACCGGAGAACTATCGCTCGTCGGAAAGGTTCTACCTGTCGGCGGTATTAAGGAAAAGATACTAGCCGCTCGTCGCGCAGGTATCACTGACATCATTCTTCCAAGGCTTAATGAAAAAGATATTCGGGACGTTCCTGAATATGCCTTGAAGGGAATGAATCTCCATTTCGTGAGCCACGTTGAGGAAGTTTTCAAACTCGCGCTTACAGATCAGGGACAACCGAAGAAAAAAGACACGAAGCGTGTGATCCGAACGGGAATGAAGAAGAAAATTTCTTCACTCATTCGCAGGAAACAGACTTCGAAACGCCCAGCATTCAAATCCGTGGCGAAGAAAAAGAAAAGGCCGACTCTTTCGAGCCGGCCTTCGTAAATTCAGTATTTTTAAAATCAGTTCGCGACGGGAGGCATTTCGCTCTCACCAGCAGGCTCGCCGAATTTCGCGCGAACGCGGTTCGCTGCGATTTCGCGGAGAGCGGTAACCACGATGCGGTTTTTGCTCTTCACGAGGGAGGTTGAGCCCTTATAAAGCTGGCGCGCACGGCGAGTAGCCAAATGAACAAGTTCGTACATGTTGTCGACGGTTTTCAAACAATCTTCGATAGTGACGCGAGCCATAATTACTCCTGTTGTGTGGAAGGTCTGTAGAATTATCGAAAAGGGGTCTCAGGGTCAAGAACCAGCGTATAAGCTCTCGATTTCAGCGCGATATTTCCGGGCGATGACCGGCCTCTTTACCTTGAGAGACGGGGAAAGTTCGCCCCCTTCGATGCTGAACTCATTAGGAAGAATCAGAAAGCGCTTCAGGGTCTCAAATTGAGCAAGCTCACGATTCAGTTCTTCGACCGCCGCCTGAATAGCAGCCTGAATTTTTACGTGGTGCGTCAAATCCTTGGAGTTCGAGTAGAGAATGGCTTCGTCCTGAGCAAATTTCTTCAACGCCCTTCGGTCGAGTGTGATGAGCGCCGTGAGGTATTTTTTTCGATCTCCGATGACCACGCACTCTGCGATGAGGGGGCAGAGGATCTTGAGTCGGTTTTCGAGTTTTTGAGGGGCGATGTTTTTCGCTCCACTCGTTACGATCAAATCCTTCTTTCGATCGGTGATGTGAAGAAAGCCTTGGGGATCGACAAATCCAACGTCACCTGTATGAAACCAGCCATCTTGAAGCGCGAGTTTCGTTTCTTCCGGTAATTTCCAGTACCCCTGAAAAAGTTTTTTCGATTTGAGACAAATTTCCCCGTCCTCTGCGATTCGAATCTCAACATCGGTGAGTGGCTTTCCAACGGTCCCAAACTTATGAGATTCCACGGTGTTCAGAGTCACGGGAGCACAAGTTTCAGTGAGCCCATAACCTTCCAGAATCAAAACGCCCAGAACACGAAACGTTTCTGCAACTTCCTTCGTGAGTGGAGCACCCCCACAAATCGCGAATCGAAGACGTCCGCCGAAACCCTCTCGAACTTTCTCAAGAATCGTTTGTCGGTAAAGGCCATAGGCTAATCGATCGGTATAACGCGGCTCTTTTCCTCGCCACTTTCTGCCGTAGTAGCGCTCGCCTGATTGGATCGCGCGCTCATAGAGAAAGCGCTGGGGCCAGGCCGAGGAGGTTACCTTTTTTTGAATCTCACTGAGCGCCTTTTCGAAGATACGTGGAACTGCGAAAAGAATTGTCGGCTTTACTTCCAGAAGATTCGCTGGGATTCGGTCCATGCTTTCAGCGAATTGAAGTTTCCAACCGAACACAAAAGTCGCGAGCAACTCCAGCTTTCCAGTAATGTGTGAAAACGGGAGAAAAGTGAGTAGGGTTTCCTTCTCGGGACGAATGTGTTCGCCAAAGGCGTGTGAGCAGTCCTCTAAAACACTGATGGCATTTTCATGAGTGAGCATCACGCCCTTCGGCGTGCCAGTCGTGCCGGAGGTGTAACAAATCGTGAATAAGTTCGATGGTTCAATGCGCTCCAGATTCTCTCGAAATGTAACCGGCTTCTCTTTACGTGTATTCTCGCCGTGAGTCTGGAGATCTAGGAATGATACAATTTTAGAATCCAAACTTTGGGGCCATTTTACAGCTGGATCGATGACGACAATCAGGCGGACCGTAGGAATTTGATCGAGCTGTGGAATAAGTTTTTCAAGTTGGAGTCCGTCCTCGACAATGACCGCAGTCGCATCGGAGTTCTGGATGAGGTAAGCGACCTCTTTCGGTGTTGACGAAGGATAAATCGGTACGGTTATGCCCTTAGTTCCTAAGATCGAAAAGTCTGATACAGCCCATTCGTAGGAAGTTCGTGCAAGAATCGCGACTCGGTCACCGGCCTGGACTCCAAAATGCGAGAGACCGAGCGAGACTCGTTCACATTCATCGTAAAAATTTTTGAAACTGATTTCACGCCAGGAGCCGACGGGACCAAATACGGGATTGTTCGATTTTTGAGAAAAACCGATCGCGTTCGGGGTGGTGTCCACGCGCTTTAAGAAAGTATCAGTAATCGTTTTTCCTAAAACCGAAGGCATTTAGCGTTTCACCTTTTTCATGGCTTTTTGCATTTCGCGATCGGCGGTCTTCTTTTTTAAGTCCTGGCGTTTATCGCCATGCTTTTTACCCTTACCGACGCCGATCTCGATTTTTACGAGTCCACCCTTAAAATAAATGCGGGTCGGTATCGCCGACATTCCATCGCGGATGATCGATCCGTGAATTTGGTTAATTTGATGTCGGTGGAGCAGAAGTTTTCTTTTTCGAAGCGGTTCGTGATTCGCTAAATTCCCGTGGGAATAAGGAGCAATGTGGAGATTATAGATCCACGCTTCCAAATTCTTTCCCGCCGAACGTACCTCGACGTATGCATCCCTCAGGTTTGGCGAGCTTTGGCGCAGGCTCTTCACCTCAGTACCCGTCAGCATCATTCCAGCTTCGACAGATTCTGATATGAAATAATCGGACTTTGAGGGGTTCGAAGCGATGAGCTTCTCTCCTTCACTCATTTTTCAGAGTCCTTATGCGCGATCCCAAGCGAGAGGATCACTTTGAATGCTTCTTCCACGGTGAGTCCCGAATCCTTGACCTCATCTTCGGGTACGATCAAATGAAAACCCGAAGTAGGGTTGGGTGTGGTTGGAACGTACAGATTGAGCCAGTTCTTTTGAGAACCATCCACGACAGGTTCTGCTGGGCCGGTGACGAAGGCTAGAGCGTAGGTGCCTTTCCTCGGATATTCCAAGTAGACGACGCGGCTGAATTGTTTTTTATCGCCGGATCCAATCGTCTGAAGGAGTTGTGTGAGCGATGAGTAGACTGAGCGAACGACCGGAATACGTTCAATGAGGTGAGCGAGAATGTCGAGGAGTCTCAGTCCAATGTATTGTTTCGAGATCCACCCAAAAATCGACACTAAAAACACAAATGAGATTCCGAGGCCGATGGTGATTCCGAAATTTAGGAGATTTGCTGTGAAAGGTTCGAAATAGGCGTCCGGTTTCCAGTGTTCTGGGAGGAGAGCATGAAATGCCCAAAGCCCCTTAAATACTTTCAGGAGCAGCCACGCTACTACGCCGATCGGAGCGAGAATCAAAACGCCGGTTAGAAAGTTTTCGCGAAAGAGCGCGACGAAGCCAGGGACGGAACTCAGATGCTTTTTCATCGACCTCAATCTTACAGAATTTAGAATGCGAAAGCGAGGGTCGCGCCACCGCCCCAGATGAATCCACCGGAATCATATCCCGGTGCGCCGATGGCGGTCGACGAGGTCTTCACGATGTTCTTTCCAGGTAAATACGACATATTCGCGTGGAGATCGAGACCACACGGGGTGTCGAAATCGAGGAAGCTTTTGAATCGGAAGCCATAGCCTGCCGAAAAGCGATGTTCGGGCGGATCGAGGAGGTTATTGTTCCCGGCTGATCCCGAATCCTTCAAAATCGTAGGTCGAAAGGAATAGCCCAGGCGAAACGAATCGTCACCCAGTGCCCATTCGTGTCCGATTCGGGGTATTAAAATATTTTGATAGCGAAACGGCCCATTTTGACCGCTCGCAAATTGAACACCGCAGCCTGCACCGGTACATCCTGTAGTTTCGGGATCCTGGATGATCAAGGTCGGCGCTTTGAAGCGCGACCAAAGCTCGTAGTCGATCTGCATGAATAGAGTTTGGGAGGAGCTGTGGCGCCAGCTGGTACCCATCGAAAATGACCAAGGGTCGTAGTTCATCGTCGCCATCGCGGGCATCGTGAAATCCAGCGCCGAAACGGTTCCGATCGCGCGAGCGGAGGCGTGGACCATGATGTATTCATTTTGTTCAAGCGGCATTCGTGCCGTGGCGGCAAATCGAAGCGATTCGCTGTGTTTCCATTCGGCTCCCGCATAGGGAACGGCTTTCGTCTTCAGGCTGGCCGCGATGCGCATGCTGGAAACTTTTCCAGCCGCATCGTTTTGTAAAAATACCGTGGTATTTGCGTTCATTGTGGAGCCTAGGCGAACTCCAACTCCGTAGGAGGAATCGCTAGAGGGGCGTGACGAAAGCGCCAGCGCAAATTCCGGACGTTGAGTTCGAGAACGATGCATGAAGTATTCGGGAATAAACGCTTCGCCGGAATCCACTAGGGCGAGCCGGTTCAAGGGTAGATATCCTTGGAGACCGAGGGATAATCCCATTTTCGAATTTTTGAACGCGTACCCCAGACCAAAACTCTGGCCCAAGGTATCGGGATATTCGGTGTCGACCGCGCCGTTTTGAAGTGAGTCGCCCGTTTCAGTATTTTGAACGACGACATTTGGAATCGATTTAAAACTCGGCATCAAATAGATCAGTGACCATTGGACTCGGAGCCGCTTGTCGGGATCGAAGGGGTCGGGCTGTGAGAGGGCGGCCGGATTCGTGTAGGTGGAGTCACCGCGGACGGTGTCGGCGACGACCGCGCCACCGAGCGCAACTGAACGCGAGGTGAATCCGATCTCAGAGCCCACATGCGCTTCCGCAGAGAGGATGAGAAAAAGCGCGATGAGCGCTAAAAGCCGACCGTTTTTCATGCGCCCTCTTGTAATGCGCAGAAAAGCTGAATTCCAAGGTTTTCCGCGCGAAGATGCGCCGTGTCTAGTGATTGTCGAGGTTTTTCTTGGGACGCTTCGGCTAGGCTGAATTTTAGAACATTAGGAGAGGGCGAGGTGGGCGTTGATCCAGGCTTGCCATTCTTTCCAGGAGAGTGCTTCAGCCCGCTTTGTGGGTTCGACTCCCGAACGCGCGAGCGACTCAAGCCAGACTGAACCCTTCGGCAGCCCTGAGCGAAGCATTTTCCTGCGGTGTAGAAATGCGAGCTTAATCATCTTTTCGAAATCGGGTTCAAAGCCTTCAGGGAATTTCAGAAGTGTTTCAGCGCGAGGCAAGAGCACGACGACCTCGGAATTCACATCAGGAGGAGGGATGAATGCACCCGGTGGAACCGATTTCAATTTCTCCACGGTCCAGCGATTCTGAGTCCAGAGGCTCAGCGTTCCCCACGCTTTTGTGTCGGGTTCTGCGCGTAAGCGTTGAGCCACTTCCGCTTGGAACATGAGGACCAATCCGCGAACTTGTTTGTGAAGGCGAGCAAGTTTTTGAAAAATTGCGGTGCCGGAAGAGTAGGGTAAATTAGAAACGACGATCCACGGTGTACCTTCGATAAATCTGGAGTCATCGACCTCTAAAAAATCTTTCGAGATCACCTCGACGGATTTCAAATCCTGTGTCGACTCCTGCCAATGAGTCGCGAGTTTTCGGTCCATCTCGACAATGAGAAACTTTTTAATTTGAGAGCGATCCATTACCCCCTGAAGAAGAGGCTCAGTGATCGCACCTTTTCCAGGCCCGATTTCGAGGAGAGAAGGCGCTCCTGTTTTTTCGACGAGAGAAAACGTGCTTTCGACAATCGATGCAATGACGCTCTGATCTTTTAAGAAGTGTTGGCCAAACGCGCGTCTACGTGGGGATGCGGGCATAAGATTCAGTGCTCCGGATGCGCGATTGCGTTCAAGATGAGAAGCTTTTCATCGCGGAGGAAGTGTCCTTGGCGAAACCGAAATGAACCTGCAGCCGCGATCATGGCTGCATTATCGGTGCAGTACTTTAAATTTGGAAAAAGTGGGGGGGTCTTTAGTCCGTACGATTCCCATTCCGAGCTTAAGCGCTCCCGGAGGCGGGAGTTGGCAGCGACTCCACCTACGATCGAGAGCGACTGACAGCGATTTTCACGAATCGCGATTTTGATTTTCGACAGAATTGCATCGACGATTGCTTCTTGAACGGAAGCACAGAGATCCGGAATGGCAGATTCAAATCGCTTATCTTTTTTTAGTTTTTCGACTTCGAGGGCAACCGCTGTTTTAACGCCGCTAAATGAATAATCGAGCGTGCTTTTCTGAGGAAGCGCTCGCGGAAAATCATAGGCCTTCGGATTTCCCGTTTTAGCGGCGTCGTCGATATATTTCCCGCCGGGATACGGAAAGCCAAGAAGTCGTGCGGTCTTATCGAAGGCTTCGCCTGCCGCATCGTCACGACTCGACCCCACGAGCGACTGCTTTAAAAAATCGAGCGGCCAGAGTTCAGGCGCAGCTTTCATGACGTGAAGATTTGTGTGCCCTCCCGAAATCACAGCAACCAGCATCGGGTAGGGTATTTCGTTTCGTTTCTCGTTTGCGAGAAAAATGCTCGCCACGTGGCCCTCAAGGTGGTGAACAGGCACGAGCGGTTTTCCAAGCGCATAGGCCATGGACTTCGCGGCGCTTACTCCAACGAGAAGCGCGCCTACGAGACCCGGACGATTCGTGACGGCGATTGCGTCTAGGCTTGAGGCTTTGATTTTGGAATCCTTTAACGCCTGGTCGATCATCGTATTCACCGTTTCGAGGTGGTTCCTCGATGCGATTTCAGGGATGACGCCGCCGTAAGGTTCGTGAAGTTGAATTTGGGAGTAGGTGGAAAGACTCAAGACTCGAATGTTCTCTGGAGAATACTCGACGACCGACGCACTACATTCGTCGCAAGAGGTTTCAATGCCTAAAACAAAACTCATGATTTACTTCAGTTTAGAGAGCGATTTTTTAGCTTCAGGAGACTTTGGGTATTTGTCGACGAGCTCTTGATAAAATGTCTTTGCGTCTTGTTTCATTCCAAGGGCATCGAAAGAAAGCGCCGTCTTATAAAGGCTGGTTGATGCTTTTTTCGACTTCGGAAATTTTTCCAGGATGACCGAATAATCGATGATTGCTTTTTTGTATTGGCCGAGCTGGTAGTGACTTTCAGCCTTCATGAAGTGGGCGTTTTCGGCGTTTTTTGCTTTTGGAAACTTGAGGTACTCCTGGAAAGCGTCGACGGCAGCGTCGTACTTCTTCCCCTCATAAGCGGTCTTCGCTTGTTCATAGAGATCACCTGACTCAGCTTTTGGAACTTCTTTTTCTTTCTCTTTTTTACGGAGTGCTTCGATGAGGGCCGCTTGAGAAGCTTCGAGTTCAGCGATTTTTGACTTCATCGCTTCGACTTCCGCATTCTTCTGAGCGTTCTTATCCATGGTGCGGCTCAGGTCTTGGTTTTGTTTTTGGAGCTCGTCCATTTTAGAGCCCATACGCTGAATCTCGGCTCGAAGTTCATCGACCATTTTTGTGTTCGCTTGGACTTCTGCAACCTCGGCCTGGTGGACTGCCTCAGCTTGTTGTTGTTCCTTTTCTGAGTTTTCACGCTTGAGTTGAGAGCGTGTTTTCACGCAAGAAGCGCTTAGGGCTGCAATCAGAAGAACACTCACGATCAGTTTGAATTTTTTCATATCGATTTCTCTCTCTTACATCGGGGCTTGAGGACTCGCGTTCCCGTTAGGAGCTTGTTGAGGCTGGGACCCTTCTTGAATCAAGTAAGCGGGTGTCCCGCGTGGAGACGGATAATCATAAGGTTGAGGCACGACCGTTGGTGCTTCCTCGAGATTCACTGCGCTCTGGCGTTTAGCGCCGTTTACGAGTGCTTCGACTTCCGCCTGCTCGGCGAGACGTTTTGCTTTTGAAAGCATGTCTTTTGCGACCACAAAGTTTTTGAGGCGGTATTCGTTTCGCCCTTTGATGTAGGCCTCAGTCGCCCCCCGAAATAGATCTGGAGCCAGGGTATCGGCACTCACTTCTTTAGCGGCTCGAAGTGCTGCAGCGGTGTCCGACATTTCTTGAACCGGGCGAGTAACTGTTAAAGAACATCCGGCTTGAATGAATGCGACCGCGAGCAGGGCGTACAAAGAAAAAGAGCACCCTTTTAAGAGCGCTCTTTTCGAAAGATAAGAATGATTTCGATTATCCGTCATTTATTTTGACGTGATGACGAAGTTTCCGCGGCGGTTTTTGCTGAAAGCTTCTTCAGTCATGTTCATGTCGAGGATCCGCTCTTTTCCGTAGCTGATCGTCGTGATGCGGTCGCCGGAGATACCTTCTCTTTTCAACGAGTCGCGAATCGCATTTGCGCGACGTTCACCCAGGGCGATGTTGTATTGAATTCCGCCGCGTTGATCGCAGTGACCTTCGATTTGGATTTTTGTGGTTGGATGAGCTTTTAAGATTTCTGCGTTCCCTTTAACCGTTGCGAGTGCAGTTCCTTCGATGTTCGAAGAATCGTAAGGGAAGTAAACCGTTTGGAGGCCCATCGCCTTACCGGAATCCGAATCTCCCATGGTGTTGTCGTCGCCTGCGTTTGGAAGATCGGTCGAACTTGTATCGCTTCCTTGTGGGATCTCAGTCGAATCGTCGGTCGTCTTAGCGGACTTACAGCTCGAGACGGCTAGAGCGAGGGAAGCAGAGATCAAAGCTAAAGAAAGTTTACGAAGCATAGTTCCTCCTGGAGTAGGTTTTAACGATAAATCAGGAACGGATGCCTGCCAACCCTGAAACACTGCTTCAACCACTTCTTCTGAATGGTTTCTTTCCTGCTTTCAGATGCTTGGAGCGCCACAGCATAAGTCGGCTTTCATCCATTTGAGTCTCAGCGTGGCCCAAAACCACAATTCGGTCGTGGGATCGGAACGGTGACTCCGAAGCTGCCTCAGCCCGCGCAGGTTTGAGAAGGCTTGGTACACGCCCCGCACAGGGAAGTGGCAGGAGGTCTTTATGAAAGACGTAAATAAAATCATTTTGATGGGGCGGTTGGGTGCGGATCCGATTCGTCGTGAAACGAAAGCCGGAAATCCGGTGGTTCACTTCCCGATCGCTACATCAAAAAAAATCAAAGGAACGGAAGAAGGCGAAGCCTCGAAAGAGGAAACCCAGTGGCATCGCGTAGTCGTCTGGGGAAAACAAGGTGAGGATTGCGCTGCCTTTTTAAAAAAAGGGCAGGGGGTTTTTGTCGAAGGTTCATTGAAGAGCCGGAAATACGAAGCGAAGGATGGGACTGAGAAATATTCCTTCGAGGTCGTAGCGGACAGCGTGAGCTTTTTACCGAGGCGAACGGTAGAAGCAGTTCCTGCCTGAAATCAGGGACTTTAAAATAGGAAAAGGCCGAGAAAGATCACTCTTTCTCGGCCTTTTTTAAGAGCATTCACTTATTTTAACTTACGAACCAGATCACCTACAATAACCGCGCGTGGGACCATGACCGGTGTTTTTTCAGGTGGATAAAATTTCTCAACTCGTGCGAT
>CAYOJT010000024.1:0-16957 GCA_964404365.1 uncultured Bacteriovoracaceae bacterium | reverse complement strand
AAAGAGAAACTTCAAGCTTATGCTGACTCGCTCAAAAAGCTAGTCGAGTCAATTGAAGAACATCTGACTCGTCCGTAGATTTTGAATTCGATAACAAAACTGTAAGCCCGGCATCACCCAGGTGACGCCGGGCTTTTTCGATTTTAGCGATCACTCTCTACAGTCGAATCTCACTTCCCGCTATTGAATCCCACAAAACTTGATCTTCCCCAGTATCACCATCGTAACTGACTGAGTTTTGAAAACGCGCATCCGGATGAGAGCGAAAGATGACCTCGTTCGCTATTCTAGAACCCAACAAAAGTCGCACAGGAGTCCGTCTCCAAGATTTTTCATCACAAACACAGTTATCGCGTCCGCGAGGCCCCGGCGTGGGTTCACAGGTCATCCGCACACAATAGGACTCACACCCACCTGCGACGGTCTCGAACTCCATTTTCGTGTCAGGATTATTTTTTCGATCCACTCCAAAGACGGAATAAATTTTTTCTTCTCCTGCCACCAAAGTGTCTTGATTTTGGGTTTCAAAGCCGCGCTCAAGCACACTCAGAGCACGCGAAGACGCCTGAGCGCTGTCAGGAACAATTACGATTTTTTCGACCACGGGCCAGTATTCGAAAGCATTTTTTGTACTCGCGCCCGCGGGACATGATCGAAGATCCGCACCCACATGCTCAACTCGATATCCCGCGAGATAATCCGGTACCGCAGGAAACCGAATCACCAGTGCTGATGCTCCCGGATTTGAAATTTTAAATTTTGCAATTTCATAGATCGGCTTTCCCTCTGAGGTCTCTTCTGTTCGTGTAGCGCTTTCTTCTGGCAAGAGGCTCCAGACATAGTCGAGACCGCGCGGTTTTGATCGGAGGTTAAAAGAGAATTCGATTCTTCTGCCGTCGTAACGCTCGACTGAGAGGCGCAGCACACCCGTGAAATAGGGTTTTCCGCTCACCGCCTCGTTTAGCTTCTTTATCCGAACTCTTAATTTTGTTTTCTTCCCGCTTCCCGGGCTCTCCCTCAAATAATAAGCTTCGATAGTCTTCTCTTCTGGCTGCTCGGCTTCCACATGAATTTCTAAACGCGCTCGTGCATGCGTCGCTTCACTCCCGCCCTTTATAGGGGGCAACTCCAAATTAATTTCTTCCGGTATAGTCGATGGGAGTGTTATCGGTTCTTCAACGCCGTACGATCCCTCGCCGTAGGTTTTCACTTTTCTCGTATTTCGGGTGACGCTCCCGGATTGTGAGGAAGTCCAGACCATCTCTGCATCCATGGATGTTTCTTCATCGTCGGATTTTTTTGAAACTTTACTCTGTAAGGGACACGCGGAAGTTCCCACCAGGATGAAAAGCAGGGATAAAGTGAGAATGAATGGATTTTTCATGAACCATCTCCTTTTTTGGAGATGGGACTGCAGGAATACGACCAACTAGGTCTTTAGCAAGAATCCATTCCGGTCAACCAAACATCATCCGTAGGAAATGATTCGTCTTTCTTTCGGATGAGGAACTGGGTTTCTCGAACCGGAGCGATCAACTTCGAAAGAAACGGGTACATGAGAATGTGTTTAGGATGAAACAACTGTTCCGATTTTGGAATAGCACGCGCAGTAAAACTCAGGAGATCTAAAAGCGCATTTTCAGATCCACCAAATTCATGGACCAAATTGAAGAGGTCGATACCTCGCCCAATGGCGACATACGCGAGTGGGTTTCCGTTTTCCCATTTCGTAATCCAACTCACGTTTTTATGTTTACAGAGCCAAGCGAAGTCACCGCTTAAATATTGAACGCCTTCTTTTCTCTCGCGAAAGAAATCAAAAATTCGAGGAGACCAACCTTCGCGAATATCCGATCCTGTTTTCCCAATTTGCCCAAGGGGCTGAAGACTCGCTCTCCACTGTTGCCCGCCCGTCACAAATCCAAACTTCGAGTAGAATTTTAAATCAGACCCCCAGAGAACCGTCGCACCCACACCGCGACGATCAGCTTCTGCGCAGAGTTTTTCGACAAGCGCTGATGCGATTCCCTGTTTCTGGTACTCGCCGTCTGTAACAACCGCGCCCAGCATCGCGATGGGATAACGATGACCCCCGTGGATATACTCCGAGAATCGAAGGGAGGCCGATCCCACCATTCGATTGGAGAGCCATGCCCCGAGTTGGTAGCGAGCGGGATTTGGAATAGCCGGATTCCAAACCGGGAAGTCGTCAAAGAAAGAGGTACCCTGTGGGACCGGGAAACCCTCATATAATAGAAGGCCCAGCTTTTCGCCGTCCTCAGGTTTCAATAGTTCGAATCTATAATCCGTCAAAGTTTTGTCCCTAGATCCTACTTACTTCGTAATAAATGGGCAGCGTTTGCCGATAAGACTACTGGAACTCAGGACGATTGTGGTCCGAGTTTTTTCCAAATGTAAGGAGATTCCTTGAATGAGTAAGAAAAAGGGTAAATTCGACCTCACCGGACTTGTTTCGAACGGCTACCTGAACGAAGGCCAAGAGCTTTACTTCGTTTCTAACCCAAAGCAGAACTGCCGAATCACGAAACAGCCGAATGGTGAGTATAAAGTCGTCGCGAGCGGTGAACCGATGACGGTGCATGCGTTTGCTACCAAATGTTTAGGGATGGACCCGCCCGATCACGCAGCAAAATGGATCAGAAATGAAAAAGGGGCGACTCTTTTTGATCTCTGGCACCAAGATGATGAGCTCAAAATCGCTGCTTAAGAACTTTTCTCAATTTTTTTCACTCTAAAAAACTGAATAGTTTTAGCCGCTTAAGGGGGTCTCGAAAAAAAATCGAGGTCCCCTCATTTTTTTCTTAAAGCTTTTCCCCCTGTGTCCGATCAGTCACATGGAAGCCAAGAAGTCTTTTAGGGCAAGAAGCTCTAAGAGATCACAAATTCGAAAGCTTCCACTGTTCCCGTAAAGGCCATGGATCGGCCGAATGAAACCTTCAAGGAGGAAGGTGTATGGGCTTAAGAATCAATACGAACGTGCCGTCACTGGTTGCGCAGAGAAATTTGCGCACGACGCGCTCGTCTCTCGATACTACCCTCGAAAGATTATCATCCGGATCCAGGATCAATCACGCTGGCGACGACGCCGCGGGACTCGCGATCTCTGAGAGCATGCGAGCTCAAATCCGAGGCTTAGGCCAAGCGGAACGAAACGCACAAGATGGTATTTCCTTAGTCCAAGTTGCTGAAGGCGCAATGAGCGAGATTTCGAATATGCTCATCCGACTTCGCGAACTCGGAGTGCAAGCAGCTTCTGATACGGTCGGACCAACCGAACGTGGATTCCTCGATCTCGAATTTCAACAGTTGATGTCTGAGATTGATCGGATTGCGAAAAGCACATCTTATAACGGTGTCCCTCTCTTGAATGGCGCAGCTACGGCTTTCGAAATTCAAGTTGGCACCGGAAATAACCCTCTCACCGACCGAGTCCGTCTCTTTGAAGGCGGAGCAGCCGATGTCAGTACGGTCGCGCTTGGGCTCAATCTTTCAAACGTCGCGGACAAAATCAGTGCTCAAAACTCGCTCGCCTCGATCGACCATGCGATCAGTCAAACGACATCGATGCGCGCAGAGTTCGGATCACTCCAAAACAGACTTCAGTCCGTAGTGAACAATATTCAAGTCGGTAAAGAAAACATGTCGGCCGCAAATTCGCGGATTCGGGATGCGGACTTGGCCGAGGAGACGACTGCACTCACGAAGAACCAAATCCTCATGCAAACGGGTATTGCGGTTCTGGGTCAGTCCAATAGTTCGATGAAATCAGCCCTTCAGCTCCTAAGCGGGCAAGGTTGATGAATGTTGAGTTGATGCGGGAGTGAATGTTGAAGCGGTAAAAGTGGATGCTGAAGTGAAAGATGCCTGAATGGTAAATCGAACATTACGGTTCGATCGAAATGAAGAGTTGCGGCCAAGTAGAAACGGGCCATAAAAATTTTAGAGCACTCCACCCGAGCGATTCATGCGCACGGTGAAGGTGCCAGAGGTTTAAGTCTTGCCTAGAGAAAAGGGCAAGCAGGAAGGTTTTTGACCAAAGCAGCAGCTCGCAAAGCTGTGCTTGTTTCCTGGAATGCGGTTTTGAATCCGCGCGGTGGCCCCAAGATGGTGGCAGGCCGCGCGGGTTCACCCCCGCGATACAGGAAGCGAAGATGCCAAGGTCGCCGACCCGATCCACAAATCGCACGCCACAGGTGCGCGTTTTGTGAGCGCGATAGATTTGCGCGCGGAACACGCCACTGGTGTGTCCTGCAGAGATACCACAGGTGTATCTCGAGATTGGGGTCGTACAATCAGGATTTCTCGAGACCCGGACCATGGAATGGACCCCGGGCCACGAGGATAGTTCACGCGAGAGGTGTATCGTACCTCGGACGTGGGCGATCGGCTCATCTCACGGTGAGCCGGTAAAGGGATTCGTCCATGGTGGGCGCGTCTCTAGGGAGTACAACCAAAACCCTGCATGGATGCAGGTCGGGCCGAATGGATCGGCACGTGAACATGGAGGATTCGGTTATGAAGGGAGTCTAGTATGGGTCTACGAATAAGTACGAACACGAGCGCGATGAACGCTCAACGTACCATGATGGGAACGCGATTATCTCTCGATAAATCTCTCGAGCGACTCGCAAGTGGTAGCCGCATTAACCATGCGGGTGACGACGCTGCAGGCTTGGCGATTTCGGAAAACCTCCGAGCTCAAGTCCGCGGACTAAGGCAAGCGAAACGGAATGCTCAGGACGGGATCTCATTGATTCAGGTGTCTGAGGGCGGATTGAACGAGATCAGTAACATGCTGATCCGTCTCCGAGAATTAGCGATCCAAGCTGCTTCGGATACGATCGGCGATACTGAAAGACAGTTCACCGACCGAGAATTCCAGCAGTTGAAACAAGAGATCGACCGTATCGCGAACGTTACCCAGTTTAACGGAATTCCTCTGTTGAACGGTAAGGCGGGGATCTTTGAAATTCAGGTGGGAACTCAAAACAACCCAATCCTTGACCGGGTTGTTTATAACGGAGAACGCTCCGATGCATCGGTCGATGCCCTTAAACTGGGCGGCGAATCGGTTGCGACGAAGCAAGGCGCGCAGCTCACTCTTGCAGTGATCGACGACGGCCTCATCCGGGTCAACTCGATTCGAGCCGACCTCGGTGCTCTCCAAAACCGTTTGCAATCGACGATCAATAACATCGCGATTGCGGATGAAAACCTCTCGGCTGCTAACTCTCGTATCCGTGATACGGACTTCGCAGAAGAGGTTTCGGAAATGACCAAAAACAACATCTTGATGCAGTCCGGTATCGCGGTGTTGGGTCATGCAAACAACACGAACTCGGCGGCGCTGAAGCTCCTCGGGTAAGTAGTGAACGTTGGAATGTAGAAACTCGGTCGTATTTGCGAATGTTGTTCGATCGACCGAGCGAGAAGTGAATGTTGAACGCTGTTAACGTGTTGCGAATTAAGGAATGTGAATGAATACGATACGGACTCCCGGTGGGCTCTCTCAAGGAGGAGAGAGCCTCCTCCCTCCAAAGTCCGGGTCCAAAATCTGAAAGGGATTCCCTTTCTCAGGTGATGGATCTAAAGGCTGGAGGCCTAAGTCACTCGACGGAGACTCGTCTTCCAAGAGCGGTCTAGGGTGCTGACACAGAAGGATCTGTGCGCGGCGTAAAGGAGGCCCCTCTCTTATCGAAGAGAGAGTCCACTCGGGAACAAAATCGAAAAATTGAACCTTCGGGGTTAATTTTCGGTGTATCGTAGAAGCACATGGGTCGTTCAAAGGGAGTCTTAATTATTGGTGGAAGTGGGTTTCTCGGAACTCACTTGGCTGGGAGATTGCGCGAAAATTATCGCGTGGTCGTGACCCATCGACACCATCCAATCAAGATTCCTGGAGTTCTGAACCTGCCATTAAAGAGCAAAGACGATCAATGGTTGAAACATATCCTTCGACGTCAACGTCCTGAGATCGTGATCTACCTCGGTGGACCAGGAGCTCAGAAGTGGGTGGAGCAAGACACGGCAATGGCCGAACGCCTTCACTCCTCGCTTCCAGGTGAAATCCTGAAAGCGACCGAAACGATGGTTGAACGTTTCATTTATGTCTCCGCGTGCTCCGTTTTTGATGGAACGCGTGGAAACTATAAAGAGACGGACCCTCAGACGGCGAGTTCGTTGATCGGTAAGTACAAGGCTGGTGCAGAGAACTGGATCAAAGGGCATGCGAATGCCTATACGATCTTGCGTCTATCGCCTCTCCTTGGCCGCAGTCATCCTTATCGTCCATCATGGTTCGATGAATTTCGGATCCAGGTGGGAAGAAAAGAAAGGATAGAGCTGCACAATAACGACTACTTTTCGCATGCTCCTGTGAATGGGGCCTGTGAAATGATTGAGCGCTTGATCGAAAGAGCGCCGAAGACTTCTATTTATCATTACGGCGGCCTAAATAGGCTGACCACGTACGAGCTCGGCTGCGAGATCGCAAAACAATGCGGTTGGGACACGAGCCTCATCTTCCCCAGAAATAAACAGATCCACGAACTCAAACCGCTCGATTACTCCCTCAACACGAGTGAAGCCATCAAGACTCTCGGTGTAAGCGCATATGCAATTAGCGATACAATCGAACTCCTCCGCTCCGGAAAGATCTGATGTGTCTCTCGCGACACACCCCCTGAAATTTTTTTGAAACGATTTTCGATCCTCACTCGTCTACTCAGGGTAAGTTCAACTATTTCGGGGGACGCATTTCATGGCAAAAGGATCTAAAAAAATCTTCTTGGGGATCTTGGCAGCTCTTTCAATGGGAATGAGCTTCACGGCTTCAGCCGCCGATGATTGTTCGGGATTTCTTGCCCTTCGCCAAAAAGATATTGTTTTGAAGCCAGGAGAGCCCCAAGTATTTCTCTACGACTTCAGAGATGCCGCATGTTTATCAGTCGCGCTGAGAGGCCTCTGGGCGTATATCGCAGATCCTATGGCTCCTGTCGCGGGTTGTACGAATCGCGTAAATCTTCAAACTAAAGTAAAAATGGAACTCACCGATCTCACTTCGGGCGTGGTCGGAACTCCCGCTGGACGCGGGAACACTTCTGTCATTTTAAATGACCCGAACCCTACCCCAGAAGGTTACTACATGTGGGGCAGTTACCTTGTAACCGGACATCTGGTTGAGTTGAAAATCACGCTCGATCCAGGCGTAAGCAAATGCCTGAACGCAAACTTACGTTACGCTTTTTCCATGAGCGGACTTTAAGATTCCTAAAGCCCACGAACTAAACGAGCCCGCATCTGAAAGGCAGATGCGGGCTCGATCATTTTCAGGAATTAAAAATTAAAAATCGACGCCTTTTTCTTGGAGTAGCGCTTTAATCTGTTCGATCAGAAGTTGGTTTTTCGTCGGAGTAGTCTTCGCCGAACGAGTGGAGCGAACAAATTCAGCAAAATAGAACTTCGCAATCTGTTCAGGAGTTACCTTCTCGCCTTGATAGGTCCATTTCACATCGCGAAATGGTCCGACTTGAGCGAGTAGCTCTTGAGGTTGAGGTCCTTGAACTGATGCGGGGTTTGCTCCATCAAAGTTCGCCATCGAGCGGTTGTGTTGTGCAAACGCAATTTGAATCACGCCGTGGGCGGAGTTAGCGATCACGAGTTTCACTTGGTTTCTAAAAATCATGAAATCAGCTGGGGTCTGAGCGACTGAATAGATTTTCAATTCCGGAAAACGAGCGCTCGCTTCCGAATACGAATTGAAAACTCGCGCATACTCATTAAAACGTTCACGCAGTTCCTGCAAAAATTGAATGGTCGATTCTTCGACGAGCTGATGAGGATCAAGTGCCGAGCCTAAACCCAAAACCCGCTCTGCATCGGGGTGCGATTCCGCACGCGCCAAATCGTGAATCCAAGCGGTATGGGTCGGTGAAGAGTAGTCCTTACTCGTTGCCATTTGAAATCCCTCCAAAAGGGGCCGGGGTTCATGCAGACATTAATGCCGCAATGCGCCGACCTTAGGTCCCTGCTCTACGCCAGGACCTGCTGTGATTTTGTTAAAACTGATAGGGAATGTCAAAAAAATGAATGGGGACGGCTGTTGGTGGGGCGGGGCTGCCTACTCTGAAAATGAAGAATGCCCTGAGAGCCAGTGCTGTCAAATGGAACCCAAGTTTAAAAGTGGGCACCGTATGTCGGCTTTAGGCTTCCTGGCCGAACCAGGCTTGCACACCACCGAACAGGAACAGCCCCCTGGGCATTTGACTGTAGGGTCCAATTGAAAAAAGCAAAGACCCTCAGAGCACCTTCTATTTTACTGCCTTTAATTCTCGGGCGACAAGATGAGACGACGCTTTTTTAAAGCAAGTGTTTTTCAATATTTTAAGAATTTCAGGCAGCGACGAACATTAAACACGAAAACACCCATGATATTTCATAGATAAAGCACAGATGCTTTACAGTTTCAGTCTGGGATGACACACTTCTATCTAGAAGCATGGGCAAAAAACTCCTCGTAGCAGACGATAGTCTGACTATCCAAAAGGTCATCAAACTCGCTCTTTCAGGTGAGGGCTATGAAATCCAGTCCGTCTCCGACGGTACCGAGGTTTTAGCTCAGATGTCTGTCTTCCGTCCCGATGCCGTGTTGATCGATGTCGCGCTTCCGGGTCGCTCCGCCTTCGATCTCAAAATGGCGTGCAACCAAGACCCGCAGCTCTCGAAGATTCCATTCGTTTTAATGTCCGGTGCTTACGAAAAGGTCGATGAGGCCCGTGTTTCCAGTTTGAAATTTGAGGGCCGACTCGCAAAACCCTTCGACCCATCGACACTAAAACAATCTCTGAGCCAAGTAATCCGAAGCGCTCCACCTTCGGCGCGACCTCCTGGAATGGAAACTCCGTCTATGGGAGCTGTTCCACCACCGCCGCCGCCTCCACCTTCCGCGCTTTTCATGAAGAAGCCCGATGCGCCGACAGTCATCGAATTTAATGACGACCTCTGGGAGAAGGAAAAAGATCCTGCTCAAACCCTCTCTCAAGAAACTAATCCATTTACGGTAATGCCATCGTCGATGCCATCGACACCACCGCCCGCTCCTCCGTCGATGCCAAAAGCTCCACCTCTCCCGTCGACACCTCAAGCTTCCCCAACGATGCCCATGTCGGAAGCAGACACCATGACGGATCTTTCTCCTGACACGATCGGGAGTCTCGCTCCGGATGAGTCGCCTAGCTCAAACGATACTTTTGGGATGAATGATTTCACGGGCCCATCGCTCGACTTCTTGCAACCCTCTCCGAAGAAGCCCCCACTTCCGCCATCAAACCCCTCTCCTTCGGTCATGACGGAAGATTCGGACATCAAGCACCTCACTGAATCCACCGTGAAGATGAGCGGTCTCGATGATCTTGAGGGTTGGAACATCAACGAATCTGCGAAATCTCCTGTGCTGCCTCCGCTCCCAGGAATTTTTGAAAATGAATCATCATCCGCGATGAGTAATAGTCCACCTCCAGCCTTCGATATGCCTCAGCCAAAATCGGGCGGGGACTTCGAACTGACAGGAATCGGCGTTACGGGCCCAAAAACCTTATCGGCCGACATTCCCGATTCGCACCTAGAAGAAATCATCGAGAAACAAGTTCGCTCCCAAATCGAGTTCCTCGTTCAACAAAAAGTAAAAGAAGTTTTGGAACAGATGGCAAAAGACCAAATTCCAGAAATCGCCGAAAAAGTGATGAAACAGGAGATTCGCCGTCTTCTCGAAACACTAGGCGAGATGAGCTGATTTTCTGACTTTCACTTCTTCCGAATAGAGCCGTTGCACTACCCCATCGTTCCTTCGGACACAAAGCTCTCCAAAGTCACCATAGGATTCGACAATCCCTGAAGTTACGCGCTCGGGTTCCTGCACAGAATACCAGCTGACTTGCACCCCTTTTTTCAGGAGCGCGCAGCTCTCGTATGCGGTTCGTTGTAGGGACCAGGGTCGGTCGAATAATCGTGGAAGATGCTGAATCATTTTTTCTCTCAGGTGATCGGCAGAAATCTGAAGCGCAGCGGTCGGCTGGTCTGTCATAGGCGCGATCTTACAATTCACGCCAAGCCCGGCCACTATGAAGCTCGATCGCGCAGAACCGACGCCCTCACAGAGAATTCCGGCTACTTTCTGAATCTCTTTTCCCGAGTCTATCACTAAATCGTTCGGCCATTTAATGGAGAGCTTTTCAGTAGATTTAATCTCTTGAATCGACTCGAAGAGCGCGAGCGCCACGGCAAGAGGAGTTGCAGAGATTGGGAAACTCGGGTTGGGCCTGAGAACCATCGAGAAAAAGAGATTTCCATCCTCGCTCATCCACGAGCGCCCCATTCGCCCGCGTCCCTGAGTTTGGGTGCGCGCAGAAATCCAGCTCCCATGCGGCGAGCCTTCTTCGCCTAGTTTTTTAGCCAGGTCGTTTGTCGATTCGCACGAGTCGAGAACTTGGTTTCTTATTCCCATGGGGTCATTTGAGTAGGAGTGAAAGGTCGAGCGCCTGAACGCTATGGGTGAGGCCACCGATCGAAATGATATTTACGCCGGGAAGGACGTAATCTCGAATCGTGTCTTCACGAATACCGCCCGAAACTTCGATCAACGGACACTTTCCGCTCTCTGCGATCAGTCGAGTCGCCTTTTTCACGTTCGCGGGTGAAAAGTTATCCAACATAATGACTTCCGCGTAACAGTCTAGAGCCTCTCTGAGTTCGTCTAAGTTCGTCACTTCGATTTCAATTTTTAGAAGATGGGGGGCAACCGATCGTACACCCTCGATCGCCTGGCGGATTCCTCCCGCAGCGCGAATGTGATTTTCCTTAATTAATGTACCGCCGCTCAAACTCACACGGTGTGCAGATCCCCCACCCGCCATCACGGCCGTAACGGCGAGGTCCCGGTAATGAGGTAAGGTCTTTCGAGTCGATGTAACTCGAGGCGCAGCGATTTTTTTCTTCTTCGCTTCCCTCTCGACCAAGTCCACAAGGCCCCGCGTGCGCGTCGAAATTCCTCCCAAGTAGCTCGCGAGATTTAGAAACGGCCGCTCCAAAACGAGAATCGATCGAGTCGGTCCAGACCAGACCCACGCGATATCGCCCCTTTTCAGCACTTCACCGTCTGACTTCTTCGATTTAACTTCGATCGGGTAGCCAATCTCCTGGCTGACTGCCTCAGCCGCTCGCGCGAGCTCGCTTCCGAAAAATACCCCGTTTGATTTTGCGATAATCTCGGCGCGTACAGTTTCAGAGGTATTTTTTCGACCGACGAGAGTTCCAAGACTGGTCCAATCCATCGAGAATCCATCGTCGGATAGTCCTTGAAGGATGTGTTTTTTGAATTCGAGGAATTGGGATGGGAGTGTTTTCATTTGCTCTAATGCTCTTTGTCTTTTTCATCGCATAGTTTCATGTTACCGAAAAGATATGACTCAACGAGAGCCCAAGGGCAGAGCTGCCCACCAGCCAAGACCCATTGAATTCGTACTGAACGCCACTCGCTACGCAGAAGGCTCCGTTTTAGTGAAAGTGGGGCATACCCACGTACTTTGCACTGCGACAGTAGATGAAAATACACCCCCTTGGTTGAAGGGCAGCGGAAAGGGCTGGGTCACCGCAGAGTATTCGATGCTTCCTCGAGCGACCCACACCCGCACAAAACGCGATCGCGAAAAGGTTTCGGGTCGCACACAAGAAATTCAGCGCCTGATCGGACGCGCACTTCGAAGCTGCGTCGACATGAAGTTACTGGGCGAACGTCAAATATTGATCGATTGTGACGTGCTCCAAGCTGATGGTGGAACCCGATGTGCTTCCATCACTGGAGCGTGTGTCGCCCTATGGATGGCGATCCGAAGTTTAGAAAAGGCTGGAAAAATCCCAGCTGGAGTCTTTATAGATACGGTTTCTGCGATTTCGGTCGGGCTTCAGGGAGAAACTGTACTCGTGGACCTCGATTACAACGAGGATTCAACCTGCGCCGTGGATATGAATTTCGTCATGACAGGGAAGAGTGCCTTCGTTGAAATTCAAGGAACGGCTGAACACCACCCGTTTACTCAAGCGCAGATGCAGATGATGACTGACGCTGCCATTAAGGCACTCACCCAGATCACAGAATTGCAACGCAGTACTATGAAATAAATCGGTTTATCCGTTAGGATAGACGATGTGAGGACAAAGAATATGATTCGTTGGATTTTCCGATGTGCGTGGGCAGGACTCGTTCTTTCAATCTTAGTAGCAACCCATCATGCAAAAGCAGGGAATCTCCCTATTGCGCTGGTTTATAAAGGACCAGGATCCTGTGATGAGGATTGTTCGCTCTCCTCTGCACACGTTGCTGAGCTTGCAGGATTCGAAGTTCGCTATGTGGGTCCACAAGAAACCAATCCAAACCTTTTCAAAGACGCGAGCGTCTACATTCAGCCCGGTGGAACGTCGAAGACTGTCGCCGACAATATGCTTGATTCGATGAAAGAGGGCCTCAGAGATTTCATCGCAAACGGTGGTGGCTACGTCGGCTTCTGCGCAGGCGGTTTCTACGCTTCGCTCCCTCGCACTGTTTACAAATATCTGGGTGTCGCGAACGTGAAGAGCGATGTCGCTCCGATCGAACCGAACACCAGCATTCAAACCGTTTCGTGGAAAGATGGATCGAAGCGCTCCGTCTATTTCGAAGGCGGCCCTTACTTTGTGTTACCTCGCCGTACAAAATTCAGAGCGACGTCCTACTACTCAGACGGACGTATTGCGGGCGTTGAGGGCCCGTACGGGAAAGGTCGCGTGAGTGTCGTTGGCTACCATCCAGAAGCCCCTGAATGGTGGAGAACTTATTTCAAGTTTAACGATCCAGACGGGATTGATGCGGATTGGGAAATGGCCGTTCACATGATCCGCTGGGCTGCTGGACTCGAGTTTTAAGCCTATTTTTAAATGAAAAACCGATCGGGGAGGCAAATTTTGCCTCCCCTTTCTTTTTCGATCTAAATTTTAAGAAGTTCCCGCAGGCCATTGATACAATTGGAGACGTGCCGCTGGAGGCTCTGATGATGACTAAAAATACTTTCATTAAGCTCTTATATGTTTTTCTGATTTTTGCCTCGATTTCGAGTCAAGCAGTTGAAACCTGTGGTTTCCCTCCCTCTCGGTCTCAGCCTTCTAAAAACTATTCCTTGGAAGATACAACCCGTGACCAAATAATTTTCAACGACTGCGTCGAAAATCAGCGTGGGCTTTTTGTAATTGCATCCATTAAGGGAGCGGTTTGTGTCACGGAACTTCCGGAAGGCGTGCACTCGGTAAACGATATCCTTTCAAAAAAAGGAGTGAAGACTCTCGCACGCGCAACTTCTCGTATTAATGGGAAAGATAAATCGGTCGACACAAACGGAGTGAAAATGCCATCCGCGACGGAAGCATTCACTTTTTATCCCGTTAAAGCCCAATCCAATCAGCTTATTTTGAGCGAGTCGGCGGATTGTAAATCTGGGAAAACTTTTTCTGCCACTCAAGGCGGCCAGTACGGAAAGCCGGTTTGCCAAAACTTCGATTCCAACGACTTAAAAGCGCTCTATTTTCAGTACGGCGAAAAGACCGTGACCAAATGCAGGCTTTTTCATCGGGCGACAAAAATCTCAAAAGACGTGACCGCAGCTCCTGGAGCGGGTACGGCGAACGCACTTGAAAAGGGCATTGTAAGTGCACCGAACGAGCAGAATAACTCGAAGAGTAACTCATCGGGCTCGAACGGAAATAAATCTACGCCCATCGACGCCCAACCTTAACTCCTGAAAAGGAGAAAGCCCGCCTTATCCTGAATCGGATTCGACGGGCTTTCATGGAGGTGGTGGGTACAGCGCTTTTGCTATAATCAGATCGCGATTGGTGCGCGACGATTAAGCAGCCTTTTGACCGATGTCCTTTTTATAGGACATGTAGTGGTCGATCTTTTTCTCGTAATCAGAAACTTTTTTACCTTGTTTGGTGATGAGGCCGAACTTGAACTGTTCGTAGTGTTCACCACAGAAGCTAAACTTCCACTCGTTCGATTTGCATCCTTCAGCGGTGCAGTAGTTCTTGCCAGTGACTTCAGTAACTTTTTGATCTTTTTTGCTCATAACCCTTTTGAGACTCCCTCTTCACATGTAGCTCATCGGATCTCACCTTAATTACTTGAGTAATTTAATCTATTTTTCGTCAGAAATCTGACACTCACCCCTCTGCACAGGGGTCTAACATCTCAAAATGACTGACATTTTCGTGGCGGTGCGTCTTTCAAGAAATGTAAACGAACGATACGCTCTTCACACTGTTTGTAACAGAGTCCGCACGGAGGTGGACCGACATGAAAAATAGAATTGCACGGATCGCTCTCGCCCTTGTCCTGATCTTGTCCGTTTCGTCACAAGCTCACACTGAACCAAACTCCAAACTGAAGTTCGTTCAAATCGAAGCAAAAAATAAACTCGAACGCTCCAAGCTCGCTGATCAAGGAGTCGCTATCGAATTCGTACTGTCGGATAAAGTCGGTATTTTTGCGGACGACGCCACCATCGCAAGACTCAAAGCAGAAAAATTCAACGTGCTTTCGGAACAAGCTTTCGAATTAGGTCGCGGTGGACACCAAGGTGTCTACGGCTTTCCACACGGTGAAAACAAATATCACGATTACGCGGAAATGAAGGCCGCGATGAACGCGCTTCAGGCTGCGAATCCAGACATGGTGCGCGTGATCAGCATCGGTAAGACTTATGAGAATCGCGACATCATCGCGGTCCACATCAATTCGGACAAGTCCGCACTGGAAACTTCGAAGTCGACGAAGCCTGGAATCATTTTCATGGGCCAACACCACGCTCGTGAACACTTGAGTCAGGAAATTCCAATCATGCTTGCCGAGTACCTCTTGAAGAACAAGGCTGAGCCATCCCTCGGCGTTCTTCTTCAAACTCGCGACATTTGGATCGTTCCTTCCGTGAATCCTGACGGCTCTGAATTCGACATCTCAAAGAGCGAATACCAGATGTGGCGTAAAAACCGTCGACATAACTACGACGGCACTTACGGTGTCGACTTAAACCGTAACTATGGTTACCTCTGGGGAACCGGCGGGAGCTCTAAACAGACCTCCTCCGACGTTTACATGGGTGAAGCGCCGTTTAGCGAACCTGAGACTCAAGTCATTAAAAACTTTGTCGAGTCCCAATCAAACACGAAGATCCTGCTTTCGTTTCACACGTTTTCGGAGCTCATTTTGTACCCCTGGGGTCACACTTTCGATCCGATCACGGACACGAAGGATAAAGACACTTTCGTCAAGATGGCGACAACCATGGCGACCTGGAATCACTACACGCCCGAACAGTCGAGCGAGCTTTACATCACGTCGGGTGACACGACTGACTGGGCTTACGGCGAAAAAGGAATCTTCGCTTTCACGTTCGAATTATCTCCGGATTCGATGTGGGGTGGGGGCTTCTATCCCGGTGAAGGCGCAATTGATCCAACCTTCAACGACAACTTAAAACCATGTCTCTACCTCCTCGACCTCGCGGATAATCCACACCGTGCGCTTCAGCCGGGCCTCGACACAGTCGCTGGACCTGCGGGATCGATCGGAAAACTGAAGGCCGAAAATAAATTCAGCATCCACCCACTGAATTTCTAATCAAAAGAAAAGTAAAAGGCCCGGTCGAGAACTCCTCGGCCGGGCCTTTTCAATTTAATCTCTTTGAGGATTAGTGAATACAATTCACTAAAATCGCTTCGCTTTCAGGGCGATAGCCGAAATTCACCTTCGCTTGAAAGTTTTTAGCGAGAGCAACCTCACCATTCACGCCAAACGTTAAGCCGGAAACGATCTTAAGCGAAAACTTTTCCGGATCAGCGCGATCGATAAAGCGCGCTTCAATTTTTCCTTCTCGAAGATCAAAGCTCAGTCTCGAATTTCCGTTGTAGCTCACTTCAGGATAACGCTCGCTGAAAGAATAATACTTATTTACGGCGGTATAAAACTCGCCTTTCGGACCGAACACGGCTTCACCGATTTCGACCACGTATCGCATTCCCTTTTCATTGAGAGACGGACTCACACAAGACGCTCCATCAATCTCAGCCGCAAAGCTTGCGGACATCGAGGCGAATACCAAAAAAAATAAAACGAGTGCTTTCATGACAGAATCTGTCCTTTCCAAACAAGACTTTATGATGTGGGGTCTTTTACGTTAAAAATACACGCAGCGTCAATCGAATATAAGCCTTTGATATTACTTATATTTTTAGAACAAATGGAATGACGACCGGCTTTTTACCTAAGATCGTTTGGAATAAACGGCGCAATTCAATTCGAAGCTCCTCAGTATAATCACCCGAGTAATCGCCGCCACGTTCGGCCTTCGCCTGTGTTTTCACAAACGTTCGAATGCATTTCTGAGCGGCTTCAATCATTTTTGCTTCAACATCAGGAGTCGCAACGCCCTTCATTATAATTTCAGGTCCCGCAACAATATTTCCCGTGTCGGGATCGCGAGTCATCAGAACAAATACGATTCCGCTTTCAGCAAACTTCCTTCTGTCCTTTAAAATTTCTTTCGAGATCTCATTCGTGCGATTTCCGTCGATGAAGACTCGCGGTTCTTCTTCAAAGCGATAAATTTTTTCAAATCGATCCGGAGAAAGTGCGATGACATCTCCATTGGTCGCAACCAAAATCCGATCATCGCTCATGCCGGTCTCGGCTGCTACTCGAGCATGATGAACGAGATGCCGATACTCCCCATGGATGGGGAGGAAGAATTTCGGCTTCGTCCATTCGATCATCTGTTTTAACTCTGGACGGGTGGCATGCCCGGAGACGTGAATCTGATGGGTCGATTCGTACAAAACGTCAGCACCCTGTTTGAAG
>CAYOJT010000023.1:8579-17945 GCA_964404365.1 uncultured Bacteriovoracaceae bacterium | reverse complement strand
ATACGATGGCTCAAATCTCACTCGATGAATCCGTTCGGAACGTACTCTCCAGTGGAGCCGAGTACGGAAACCCCGAGAGCGTGATGGCGCTCCTCGATAATTTTTGTTGGCCAGATCCGGTTGGGAATTCGAAATACGCAGCCGACTTAGTCCGCGCAGCGTACGGATTGAAAGATGCCGCCATTGAGCTCGGTCTCCCCTTTGTGTCTGGAAAAGACAGCATGAAGAACGACTACAAAGGAAAGGACCGAGATGGAAATCCAGTGACGATTTCCGCAACTCCGACGGTTCTTGTGACTGCTCTTGGAAAAATAAAAGACGTGACGTTTGCTCGCACGAGCGAATTTAAAAAGGCTGGCGATGCTGTCTATCGAATCGGTTGGTCAAAACTTTCCCTACTCGGTTCGCAGTTTGAGAAGCTCGGACTTGCACACCAAGAGACGCGCGCTCTCCCAAAAGCGAATTGGGAGCTCGCTCGGAGAGTCTATTCTTGGCTCGGCTCAAGCGACTCTCGCATTTTAAGATCCTGTGCGGACCTTTCTGAAGGCGGCCTCATGGTCGCGATTTCGGAAGCGCTCTTTGCTTACAATCTCGGTTTCCAGTTCGAATCGGATTGGGCGAAGGGCACCAAGATGACCGACCTCTTCGGAGAGGGCTTTCACACTTTCCTCGTCTCGCTCAATGCGGAGGACGAAGCTCAAGCGATTCGTGAGTGGTTTAGTATGGAAATTCCCTTCACTAAGCTTGGAGTCGTAACGAGCGCTCCCACTCTTGATCTCGGCGGAGTTCAAATTCCAACTCGGACTTTAGAGAGGGCGTGGCGCTCATGAAAACAGCTTGGGTTTTAACCGGAGACGGAATTAACTGTGAGATTGAAACGGCGGAAGCTTGCGCGCGCGCCGGTTTCGTCACGGAAATCATTCACCTGAAGGAAGCAAACGGTAGAAAACTTTCAGACTGCTCGCTCCTGGTAATCCCTGGCGGATTCAGCTTCGGCGACGAACTGGGTTCAGGACGAATGCTATCACTCCAAATCGAACATCTTCTGAAATGGGATTTGAAAGCATTTGCTGCGTCCGGAGGCGTCGTCCTCGGAATCTGCAACGGATTTCAGGCTTTGATGCAGCTGCGGGTTTTTGGGGATAGTCTCGCGCTTGCTCATAACGATCATGGTCGCTTCATGAATGCCTGGGTGGAACTTGAAGTCGAAGGCCTTGCACAAAACGATCAAGGCGATCGCTATCGTTTACTGCGTGGATTAAAGAAAGTGGACTTCCCGATTCGACACGGAGAAGGTCGCTTGATCGAAACTGGAAACTCACTCGGAGTGACCGCATTTCCGGCGTTTCGGTACACGCAGAACCCCAATGGCTCGCATGACGCCATCGCGGGGTTAATCGATCCGAGTGGTCGGATTCTCGGAATGATGCCGCATCCAGAAGGTTACATGCGGGCCTCACAGCACCCAGGATATTTTCGAAATCAAACACCAGACCCTATGAGTGAAGGCCTAGGGCTTCGCCTCTTTAAGAATGCGTTTCACATTGCAAGACGAATCGAAAATCCGGTGCCGGGACTGAATCGTTCGAGCACTCTTCCAAACTTGAATACGGAGGCCCACCATGAGCTTCAAGCCTGAGATCGAACCGAGAGGATCCTCACCTTCAGTTTCCAACGCGGGTTGGATGAAACCAAAGCGAGCGCTCTTATCAGTTTCGGACAAGACGGACTTGATCCCGCTTGCACAAGCGCTGCGATCTGCACAGTGCGAGCTCTACGCGAGCGGCGGAACGCTTGCAGCCTTAAGAGAAGCCGGAATCGAGGCCCTCGCGATCGAAAAAATTTCTCGCTCGCCGGAAGCATTTCAAGGGCGAATGAAAACACTCTCCTTCCCCATCTTCGGGGGGATATTGGCTCGCCGAAACGATGCTTCCGACGATCTCGACCGCGAGAAGCTTGGAATTCCCACACTCGATGTCGTAGTCGTTAATTTCTATCCGTTCGAAAAAGCACCCCTCGATGCAAACGAAACTGCACTCACTGAACTCATCGACATCGGTGGGCCGGCACTTGTACGAGCTGCTGCAAAAAATCAGAAAGATGTTCTCGTCTTATCCGATCCCCTCCTTTACGGAAGCGCTATTCGCGAATTGACGGAAAGAGGAGCTGTTTCAAAGGAACTTCGAAAAAAGGCCTCTGTCAGAGCGTGGAATTCAATTCTGGCGTACGACGAAGCTATTTCGAAACGTCTTGCGCTAAACTCCTCGTCCCCACACCTTGAGAATCAGAAGGCGAAGGACTCCAAGAAAACCCTCGAACTCAAGTACGGTGAAAATCCCCATCAGAAGGCACGTTTCGAGTTGACCGGAGAAGCGATGCCGATCGCTTGGGATCAGCGCCTCACCGAAGCTGAAATTTCCTATAACAATATTCTCGACTTCACTGCAGGCTACCGACTGCTTTCAGACCTTCACCGCTGGAAACCCGACAGCGCACACGCAGTCATCATCAAGCATCAGAACCCCTGCGGCGTCGCAACCGACACTGAAGGAAAAATTGAGCGCGCCTTAGAGACCGCGTGGTCATGCGATTCTACCTCGGCCTTTGGTGGCGTCGTCCTCTTATCGAAACCACTCAACGAAGAAACCGCGAAATTCCTCACCGAAAGGTTTGTCGAAGGGATCGCGGCGCTCGATCTTAACCGACAAGACGAGAATCTGGCCCTCATTCTCTCAAAACGAAAGAATTTGAAGGCGCTCACGATTCGAAGCCTCATCAATCCCGAAAGCACGACTGAAATCAGCGTGCCCGGTGGAGTTCTGTACCAGGATGCGGATCCTTTCCTCACTGAAGACATCAAAGCAGTCGCAGGCGGAAACTGGAGCGTGGAGCGCACCGATCTCGCACAATTCGGAATTCACGTCGCGAAGTCGCTCAAATCGAACGCAATCGTGCTCGTTGAAACCCCAAACCCTACAACCTTTCGCGTTTTAGGAGCGGGACAGGGTCAGCCCAATCGGATCGACGCGATTCTCAGGCTCGCGATCCCACGCGCACGCGAGCTGCTCGAGGCGGAAGCAAAATCTGCTACGACTGACACTACTCAAGTCGAAGCCTTCATCAAGGACCGCTTGAACGATGCTGTTCTAATCAGCGATGCGTTTTTCCCGTTTAGCGACTCGATCGCGGCGTGTGCAGGCGCTGAAATTTCGTGGATCGTTCAGCCCGGCGGAAGCATTCGTGATCGCGATGTCATCGCTTCGGCGGAATCGATGGGTGTGAAACTAGCTTTCACAGGCATTCGTCACTTTAGGCATTAAAAGGAAACGTTTATGAACATTGGATCGATCGCTTCAGAAACAAACACGAAGTCAAAAGCCACCTACCTGGATTCAGGTGTAAACCGCGTCCTTGCCGATAAGCTCGTTGATCGGATCAAGGGCATAACGAAGTCTTCGAAAAAAACTCCCTCACGGACTTCCATCGGAGGTTACGCTTCGCTTTATGAAATTTCGAAGACCCAGTGGTTAGCGGCATCCACCGATGGCGTCGGCACGAAACTAAAGCTCGCTTTTGATCTCGGAAAACACGACACCGTTGGAATCGATCTTGTAGCCATGTCGGTAAACGACCTACTCTGCGTAGGCGCGAAACCTCTCTTTTTCCTCGATTACTTCGCTACCGGAAAACTGGATATCGACACCAGTAGCAGCGTGATTCAAGGAATTCAAAATGGCTGCGAACAAGCAGGCGCGATGCTGGTGGGCGGAGAAACAGCTGAGATGCCGGGCTTCTATCAACCGGGCGAATACGATCTCGCAGGATTTGCGGTCGGCTTGGTTCATCCTAAAAAAGCCCTTCCTTTCAGAGAAGGAAAGAACGCAGTGAAAGCCGGAGATACCCTGATCGGATTCAGATCGTCAGGATTTCATTCGAACGGCTTTAGCCTCATTCGAAAATGCGTCGACGGGTTCAATCCGAAAAGATCTGAAAACTCTTGGGCGAAGACCCGAGAGTCGGTGCTCGAAGAGTTCCTAACACCTACCACCATCTATACCGATGCATTGATGCCTTCGATTGAAAAGGGTCTATTCAATGGACTCGCCCACATCACAGGCTCAGGATTCCTCAACCTCCCTCGGATCTCCGACCGAGTTTCCTATTCCATCGATCTACCTGGATTAAGCACTCTCCCAAAATCCATGCAGTGGCTCCATGCTCAAAACATCATCGAAGAGCGTGAGTGGCTCACGACATTCAATTGTGGAATTGGAATGATTGGGAGCTGCATACCAAAAGATGCGAAAAAAATTATCCATGCAGCGAAAAAGACCGGCGTTGATGCGTTCGAAATTGGCCAAGTTCTAACGAAGAAAAAATCCGAACCCTGTGCCGTCCAAGTTCAAGCTTGGACTCAAACTCACGTCCTCCACTACGAAGAATAAGAGGTAATCCCGATGAACAACTCCACTGTAACAAAAGCGAATCCTGGAATCCTAATCTTGATGGGTAGCGAGTCCGATTGGACGATTATGAAAGAAGCGCGCGATCTACTGAAGCGCTTCGAGATCCCCGTTGATGCTCATATCGCGAGCGCCCACCGGCTTCCCGATCGAGTTCGGGAACTTTCCTCGACCGCGCGTGACTGCGGATACAAAGCGATCATCGCAGGAGCTGGAGCTGCGGCTCACTTACCAGGCGTGATCGCTGCCTTTTCGGATCTTCCGGTCATCGGAGTACCGATCGCTGCGACGCCGCTTCAGGGCACGGATTCTCTCTACGCGATCGTGCAAATGCCGCGAGGGATTCCTGTAGCCACCGTAGCTATTAACGGTGCAGCAAACGCTGCGATTCTCGCGCTTGAAATGCTTTCCATTGATAGCGGCGATGTCGGTACGCGTGCGCGAGGATCCCTGAAACGCTTTCGCGAAGAAATGCGCTCGAAGGCCCAGGATCAGCGACTGCCACTCGACTGCTGAACTTCAAAATTAGATTCGCTAGAATCCGACGTAGAGATATTTAACTCATTGTAATTATTGATTTATTTTTAATTACAGAAAATGAGTTCGTCATTTCAAAAAGTTGACGCACCGCATAAAGTTCGATATGACCCGCTCACGTTTTCAAATGAAGACGCCTCTCTGAGGGATGGGTTGTGGGCATGCATAAAAAACCGAATCGAATGAACAAATCTCTAATTTCGTCACGCGAACAGATCAGACGTATGCAGAAGCGTACGATGATCGCATCGCTCTCCACGATGGCGCTTTCAATTTTGGGACTTAGCTTCGGAATTGAAGAAAACGGCGGAACCTACGACAAACATAATCAGTTCCCAGCCATTTACGGCATGAACCTCTCTGGAAACGGTGGCGACACTGCTGCGACTTGCACCGCCTTTCTGGTGCACCCGCAACTTCTACTGACAGCCGCACACTGCGCTTATGAATTCGGGATCACAAACATTTCGAACGCTCCCAATATCAACGGCGGCACTCGAAAATATTCGAATCCAAGATTCGACAATCCAGTACTCCTTCCGAAATATAAAGAATTAAGACCCGGGCGACGCGCTTCAGATCCTGCTCTCATGCAGTACGATTTCGCCTACATTCGCCTGAGAAAACCCGTCTATGATGTCGTTCCGCTCACCATTAAGAGTCTCCACGACCTTCCTGAAAGCGGCGCTCTGGGCTATATTGGTAAAAGCGTAATCACTACGGGATACGGAGTCACCATTTCGCGAGGAGCGAACGGCGACTACTCTGAAGACTCTAAAGGCTTTAAGCGTTTTGGTTCTGCGGAGATTTCAGACGTCTCCGGATATATGCTCACGCTTCCTGGCCTGAAAGGAAACATCCTCCCGGGCGACAGCGGTGGCCCACTGCTGATGCAGGAAAATGGTCAGACCTTCGTGATCGGCGTAAACCAGTCGATTCGTCACGGCGGACCCGGCGGCGCCTACAGTGAGGCCCACGCTTTAGGCCTCCGAAAAGAAATCGTTTGTTGGGCGCTCCGCGATTCAGGGCTTGCGATAGCTGGGATCAACTGTCCATAAGCTCGAATTTAATCACAGATACCATTAGAGTCAGCGCTTTGACGCCTCTTTTTTCATATTTTAAAGAGGATTCCCCATAACGCAGAAAATTCGAAAATCCGAAGAGTAGTTGATGCTCTACGGCCTTCGACACTCAATTTCCATATTCGCAAGCTTCCACCTGGTGACTTCGTTCACTCCTGCCGCAGTTGCGGAGAGTACGCAGGAACCCTTCGCCTACCAGTTTACAACCGAGCCGATCACCGATTCGGAAGGAAACAAATTTCATTCTGAGATCACCGTTTATGAAATTGACCTGACCGCCCCCGAAGCCGCGGACCAAATCGCGGCGACTTCACTGCACATTCAGGAAAATCTCAAGCGCGACTCGAAAATTCCAAAAGCATTCATTTCCCTCCCGCTGAGTGAAAACACAAAAAAGATTTTAAAGCTCAATTCCCTCATTAACTCAAAACAGGAAACTGAGCTGGATCACATCGTCTTGGGCGACGAATTCGATGCCCAAGAAAAATTCAATATCGAGCTCGAGCCCGAGGCTCTGGGACTAAAGCCAGAAAACTTCGCAAACCATAAAGCAAAAACTGGGCGTTCGATCGCAAGCAACGACGAGGGCGTGATCTCAAGTTCCGCTTGGGGCGAAATCGATCGACTTTATAAAGAACAATTCGCTACCTTTCGTTATCGCCTCATCTACATTCGCGGTTTCGGAAATGGAAAATTCACTACCCTAAGCGTGCTACGCGGCGGCACCGGGCCGATCCAAGCGATTATTCTGGGTACTCTTGCAGGCGCAATGTCTGGATTTGCACAAAAGCACACGAAGTTCCTCGGCGACTACGTCACGACAAAAGAATATTCTTCGAAGTTTAAGAACATGCTTCGCCGCTGGGTCGGACTTCAAGAAAAGCCCGTCAATACCGGCGCTTCAAAGGCTCTCAACCAGTACGTTAAGTGGGGCACAACTGAAGTGACCTTCGCCGGAATCTTTACGATCGTGGCCGACGCAATGGGCACACTACCGTCACCAGAAATTTTCGGTCACTCACTCGTCGGTCTCGGGGGACACGCAACATCCGTTGTGATTACTTCAGCATTCGTGATGATCGGACAAGGCAGCTACGAAAACATGCGTACGCTCGTCGCGAAGTCCAAGGCGGCAGCGTTCCTTAAGGAAGGCAAACTCGCAGCCGCCATTCTAGTCCGTAAAAACCTAGATAAAGCATTTACGCTCGGCTCATTCGTTGCGGTCTCAGGCATGGCGATGAAAATGTTGGGCGTGAATACGGGTTCTTATATTGCGCTCGGGGCGCTCGTGACCGATGCCGGCATCACCTTCGCACGTTATAAAATTCCCGCATTCGATCGCGCCATGTCCAAGGTCGATAACAAGTTGAAACCTGTTCTCTCAAAGGCAGAAGAAGCCTTAGGCAACGTCTTGACTGGTATTGAAAAAGTCATTCGCGACTTCAAATGTAAATATCTGACGAAGAAAAAGCCGAGAGACATCCGAAAGAGCGACATCGACGACCTGGGGCAGACGATTTAATCTCGCCCGCGCTTAATCGTCCGTTTATCCCGAACCAATCGGTGATAACTGACCGCAAATCGATGCGCCTCATCGCGAACATGAACCAGTAACTTATATGCGGCCGTATGCGGGAGAAGACCCACCGGATTTTTTCGGCCCGGAATAAAAATGCGCTCGAGCGAAGACTCCACTTCAGTCTTTCTAAAATCACTTTCGGTCCGCGCCTTAGCCAGACCGACAACTTCGACCCCTTGAATGGAAAGCTCTTCCAAAATCGCAACAGCCTGAGCGAGCTGCCCTTTTCCGCCATCCACCACAACGAGGTCCGGAAGCCGCTCCTCTTCGTTCGCGAATCGGCGACCCAATACCTCTTTCATCATAGCAAAATCATTCGCACCCTTGACCGTGCGAATCTTATAGCGCCGATAAAGATTCTTATCCGGCGCTCCATCGATAAAAACGACACGCGAGGCGACTGCGTCTTCACCCTGAATATTCGAAATATCGTAGCATTCGATTCGAGTCGGAAGTTTCTCAAGCTGGATCTTGTCTTGAATTTCTTCCAGTGCCTGAATCCCATGCCCCCCCTCACCTTTTTTCGCTTGCGAGAGCGCGTGACGACAGTTCGTGAGTGCCACAGCATAAAGCTGCTTTTCCATATCGCTCGTAGGCGTCTTCACTCGAATACCAAGCGTCCGCTCAAGCAATTCTAAATCATCGGGCACGATACCGATCAAAACTTCGTCCGCCGAGAACACAGCGCCCGGGGTTTCAAAAACGTCTTCGCCCGCTTCGATCGCTTGATCGCGAAGCGCGCGCTCGGATTTCACATCCAGGTAATATTGAGCCAGGAATTCACTGAGTACTTCTGTATCGGACTGAGACATATCGGTGTTGGTCAGGCGAATGTGTTTCACAGCCACCATTTTTCCACCACGAATCTGTAGAACCACTGCATGGCCCTCGACTCCCTCACGATCAACTGCGATCACATCACGATTTCGAGCTGAGCCTGCTTCGTCCACCGACTGGGTTGCGACGACAGAAGAGAGCGAGAACATGAGATCACGATAATAGGTCGCCTCTTCGTATTCTTCGCGCTCTGAGGCCTCATTCATTGCCTCTTCAATTTTCTTTTTTACCTCTTCATCACGTCCCTCAAGCACTGCGATCACGCGATCAATTGAGGCACGGTAGTCTTCGCGAGAGATCAGCTGAACGCACGGAGCGGTACATCGATGCATTTGATAAAGGAGGCAGGGCCTAGAGCGGTGACGAAAGGTATTATCGCTACAATCTCGAAGCATGAAGCTTTCAGTCAGATAGCGAACAATCATCTTGGCCGAATAACCCGAAGGAAACGGCCCAAAGTATCGGGCCCCATCGCGACGCACGCGCCGGGTCCATTCGACCCGAGGGAAATCCTCCCCCACCGCAATTCGCACATACGGATAAGCTTTATCGTCCTTGAGTCGAACGTTGTATTTGGGCTTATGTTTTTTGATGAGCGTGCACTCTAAAATCAGCGCTTCGTCTTCCGTCTTCGTCAAAATTAATTCGAAGCGCTCTACGCGCTGAACCATGAGTTCGGTGCGAGGTGTATCGTGGGGTGCGCGCTGAAAATAGGTTGTGACCCGATTTCGAATGTTTTTTGCCTTACCGACATAAAGAATCGTGTCATCCGCATCGCGCATCAAATAAACGCCAGGCTCAGTAGGGGCAGCTTTTGCCTCGTCTAGGAGCCTTAAACGTGTGGATGATGGAGGTGCTTGATTTTCCA
>CAYOJT010000023.1:0-8569 GCA_964404365.1 uncultured Bacteriovoracaceae bacterium | reverse complement strand
ATTTCACACTCTATTTAGCAAGGGTTAGCAAAGGTCCGCACATGGTAAAAGTCGCTCAGGAAGTCATCGCATACTGCTCACAATGTAAAATGGACCTCGCCGCCATTGTTGTCGCCATGAAGGGTGACCAAATCCTTCGCGTCGAATGTAAAACCTGCCGGAAAGAGCGTGGCTACAAGGCCCCAAAAGGGATCGACGAGCCAGGAAAAGCCCCGCCTGCAAAGAAAACCACCCGTGGTGCACGCACCGAAACGGGCGAAAAGATTGATCGTTCAGTCGGCGCCGAATGGAGAAAAGCCCTTCTCCAGTACAAAGATCGCCCCCTCAATACCTACAGCGCGAAAATGGCCGTCGGCACCGGCGATCGCATCGCGCACCCGACTTTTGGTGAAGGCGTCGTCATGAAGCCCATTCACCCGAACAAAGCCGAGATCATTTTCGAGATGGATATCAAGGTCCTGATCGTCGGCGGGGCTCGCACTTAGTTTTCGCTCTCGACCGAAAATCGACCTTCCCGATCCCAAAGAAGCTCCACCCCCATGCATTACCCACCCCGACACTGGTCTAGGCTTAATACCTGACTATTTTGGTTGAACTTTATTCTCGTCCATGTTATCCCACGTTTCGTCCAAGAGAGCCCCAGGCCCACCCACGTGGAGTAAATGCCCGCTATGAATTACCTTCGCATCCTTCCCCTATTCGTCATCCTTTCGACCTCCGCCCTCGCATCGGATGCGAACTGCCCTTCTCAAATGGCCTTTCGGGACCTTCCCTTCGTCACTCACGACGTCTCTGTAACGGTGAACACGCCGGTGCTTTTCCCGCGGGAAATTCAAACCGTTCTTCTGTTTCCGGAAATGCTCGACCAGCAGAATTTCATTTCCATCAAGGCAAAAGAGGCTTCCCCCGACCTCGTGCGATCCCTGAAACGCACCCTGAAATTAAGCGCAAAGAGCGTGGTCGGTGAACTCGAAGAAGATAATTACATTTCTTTCGACCTTTTCACTAAAGATGACCCTTCGATCGACTCCATTTCAGGCGAGATGTTTTTAGATGAAGGCATGGGCCCGATTACCCTGATGGATATCGAAACAACCCTGAGCCGAAACGCACTCACCTTTCACTGTGAACCAAAACCCGTCATCGAAATGTAAGATTTTTGATGAAGAGAAAAACTTTTCCGTGCGTGGCGTTAATCTTTCCGGTATGAGGACCGTGACTTACCCTAAAGGAAAATTATGAGCATCGTCTCGGTCCGCGGACTGAAAAAATCATTCGGAAGTCATGAGGTCCTAAAGGGGATCGACCTCGACATTGAAGCCGGTCAGCTCGTCTGTTTTATCGGCCGCTCAGGCTGCGGAAAATCCACCCTTCTCAGAACTCTAAACGGGCTTGAAGTCCTCGATGAAGGCGAAATCAACGTATCGGGCCACACGCTCGCGCGTAAATCGAAGCACGAAAAAATCGATGGAAAATTTGAGAGAAAAGCCCAGGCTCTTCGCCAGCACTGCGGAATGGTTTTTCAAGATTTCCGCCTTTTTCCGCACCTTTCGCTTCTGGAAAACGTCGTTCTTGCTCAGTCGATCGTAAAAAAGACGAATCATGACGAAGCCGTATCGATCGCAGAAACTTTGCTGAGTAAAGTGGGCCTCGCGGCACACAAAGATAAACACCCATCCCAGCTCTCGGGTGGTCAGTCTCAGCGTGGCGCTATCGCGCGCGCACTCGCTCTCAATCCTGCGGTCATGCTCTACGATGAGCCGACTTCCGCGCTCGACCCAGAACTCGTCGACGAAGTTCTGGCCGTCATGAAAGCGCTCGACCAGGACGGGATGACCCAGCTCACGGTGACGCATGAAATGAGCTTTGCCCGCGATGCCTCGGATCTCATTGTTTACATGGAAGAAGGCGTGATCGTCGAAATCGGCGCGCCCGACGTGATGTTTACGAATCCTCGGGATGACCGAACCCGTATGTTCTTAAGGAAGTTTTTATGAACCTAAAAGTAACCCGCTTCCTTTTAGGCTCTCTCGCACTCCTTTCTTCGCTCACGTTCTCTGCTCAGGCTGAAGAACCCCTTCGCTGGGCCGCGGATACCGAAAGTGGAGCGCCGTTTGTTTTTCAAGATCCAAAGGATCCAGCTCGCCTCATCGGCTTTGAAAAAGAAGTGATCGAGGGGGTCGCACGTCGGCTGAATCGCACAGCCACCTTCGTCCAAAACGCGTGGGATGGTCTTGTTCCGGGATTGTCTCGCGGAAATTACGACGTCATCATTAACGGAATCGAAATCACGGAAGAGCGAAAGAATGCGATTCTCTTCTCCGATCCATATTTCATCACCTTCGAACAACTCACTGTTCGAAAAAATGAAAACAAAATCAACTCGCTCGACGACTGCCGAGGGAAAAAGATCGGGACGCTAAAACAGTCCCTCGCCCAAGAGATCCTCGAAAAGCACGGTGGAATCGAAGTCGTCACCTACGAAGCTGAAACGAACTCCTACGAAGACCTGAAAAATGGCCGCATTGATGGCGTACTTCTCGACGCCCCCATCGCGCAGTATTACGCTGCGCCAAATCCATCGCTTAAGCTCGTCGGCGAGCCGATCGGACACGTCGTCTACGGGATCGGATTGAAAAAGGGCGCAACCGAACTTCAAGCTCAGATCAACCGAGCTCTCGCCGAAATGGTGAAATCCGGCGAACTTCGTCGCATTTACGATCGCTATAAGCTCTGGAACTCGCTGATGGCGAAACAGTTTAATGATAAGCGCGATGCGCTCGAAGGTCCTTCCGCGTACGAAGCATTCCTGAACTCAACCGACCATGAACGCACTTGGGATGAGCGACTTAAACTCTACGTGAGCTTCCTCCCGATTCTCGCGAAGGCTTCTATCACGACGCTAAACATCTCGATCGTATCGATGATTTTAGCTGTTGCGCTCGGTCTTGTGCTTGCGCTCATGCGCCTTTATGGAACAGCCCCCATTCAATGGGCTGCGATGCTGTACATTGAGTTCGTACGTGGCACTCCGCTCCTGATTCAGCTTTATTTGATTTTCTACGCACTCCCGCACATTGGGATTAAGCTCTCGCCGTTTTTTGCGGCCGTCATTGGTCTTGGACTGAACTACGCGGCCTATGAGGCCGAGAACTATCGCGCGGGTATCTCAGGCGTACCGAAAGCTCAAAGCGAAGCAGGGCTCGCACTCGGCATGAATCGCACTCAGACGGTTCGCTACATCGTGATTCCGCAGGCACTGCGAATCGTGATTCCACCGATCACGAACGACTTCATCTCCTTAATTAAAGATTCAAGCTTAGTGAGCGTCATCACGATGGTGGAACTGACGAAGGTTTACGGTCAGCTTGCATCGACGTATTACGATTTCATGGGAACAGGGATCCTCGTCGCACTCTTTTACCTACTCCTCGGACTTCCATTCGTTCGCCTCGCTCGCTTCGTTGAACAGAAGCTGTCGCTTCAAAAAGGCACCCCCCGCTCGAGCACGTTTTCGACCACGAAATTCGGCCGGCGTTGGTTCGGCGGAACCGGAAAAATCTAATTATTTCAGCTAATTATATACCCGATTCTTATAGTTGACTTTTAAGGTCAGGAATCTTAAAACTCTCCACTCTTGTTGTTGTCCTGTAATTTCATGGCCTGCGGAGTGAGTGATGAGTCTCAAAATTTCGAATCAGACCCTGAGCGCAGCGCTCATTGCGGTGGCCGCTACCTTACTCACCCCCGCACGATCCTCTGAACCCAAGGCCTCCCAACACAGAGACGAGATCGCCCAAACAACCATCGAAGAGCTAAAAAATCTCCGCGAAAAAATTCGAGGCTTCGCTCCGCATTGTAACGACGATTCGCTCACACTTCATGAGTGTCCTTTCGGTGACTCGCTCGAATACATGGGCATGCTTTGTTTATCAGGCGAAGCCCGCTACTGCGATCAGGTGAAAGCCGCACAGGATCCTACGGGACGGTGGTGGCGCTCTCCCGGCCTCGTGGGCCATGAAGAAGGCGTAAACGGCTCGGGTTGGGCGACTTTCAGCCGAGATATGGCTCGAGGAGCTTGGGCTTATCTGGTTGCTACGAAAGACAAAGAAGCCGCGATAAAGTGGTTCAATTACATTGAGTCCAATAACTACAAACTCTGTCCGAAAAGCAAAGAAGGCTGGGATGCCTGCACCACTCGCGTTGGCTTTTGGAATATGGCTCGCGAAATAGCGGAGTACCTCGACATTCCGAAAACAAAGAAAATGAAGGGCGTGAAATTCCTCATCCCCGCGATTTACGATCCGATTGAAGCACGTGTTCAACCCATCGGCTATCAATCGATTCTCACGGCCGAAGGGATTTTCATCTTCGATGAAATGGAGAAGCGCGGATCGAAAGTGAGAAACCGTGGAGCCCGAGACAAGATGGCGCAGATTCTTTTTCAGCGAGACCCTGAAAATCCATTCTATCGTTTTCTCGCCCTTGGGCCTGATCAAAAGGGCGCGGAACTTCTGTTGAAGTATTGTCCGAAGGAGCTGCCGAAAAATGTTCCGGTCGATCAATATGGACCGATTTACGCTGTCGATTTCGGGGATCGGATGTCGAAGGGAAACTGGAAAAACGGCGCCGGCCACTATTGTCACTTTGTGATCAACGCCTTCCTAAACTCCATTTCAAATTAACATTTTTACCTTATATTTCAGATAGTTAAAGTCTATTTGCATTTATTGACTCATAGCGTCTAAATCGCTATAAGAGCCAGATGTTTCAAAGGGGCCAGATTCTCAATCCAGTCCATCGTATTGCACTCATCGGAATGTGTTTCTTGCTTCTGTCGAGTTGCGCTGATCCGCATTCCACAAAGCATCTATCCCTCTCCGAGGGACAAACGAATCTACCCGAGGATGGCTACTGGCTTTGTCGCTTGGACTTTGTTGATGGAGAAGCTTCAAATTCGCTTTATTCCTTTGAATCCTATCGAAGCGAAGCACGCTCGATGATTACCGGCCAGTGCGAGAGCCAAAAAACGACGAAAAAAATATGTGCTCGAGCGATCACGCAGGGAAAAACCCAGTGCGTGCGCGCGAAAAATATTGGCGGTGTCGTTTCTAGAAAAAGAAAAGCTTACTGCACGATCAGTTTCGATAACGACCTTACCCTGAGCGGCCAAGGGGCGACCCAAGTCGACGCGGCAAAAGAGATGATCCAAAACTGTCTATCAAGCGATCACAAAGATTCCTGCACCCAAGCGATCTTAAATGACGAAGCTAAGTGCATGTATCTTTGATTGTTTTTTACATTTGACGCACCCACTCTCTCACGGTAAACCCCACTTTCACAACACACTCAGTTTTTCGATTGAGGGGAATACCATGAGCCGCTTCGCATTCGTTTTATCCGCGCTTTTCGTTTCAGCATCCACCTTCGCAGGCGACCAAATCCTGTGCACGGAACGCGAACCCGAGTGGTCACCCTTTTTAGAAGGCGCCGAGTTCGCTCAAGATGTGGGCGAAGTCATTTTATTCGACACGGAAGCGAAGACGGTGACATTTGGATCGAAGGACGCGATCAACACGCTCGAAGCTCGCGAAACCGATGATGGACTCCTCGTGTACGGATTTTATTCCAGCGAAGAGAAGCCCACCGACAAGATCAACGCTTCACTTCGTTCATTTGTGAGAAACGAAGCAACGAATACTTCCTATGAGCTCGCCTACTCATTCATTCTTACCGGCGAAGGTCGCGGAACAAAGGGCTCCGCACACGTTACTCTCTCGGGTGAATCCATCCGGTCCATGGGCGAAGGCATCGCCGAATACGGTTATCCTGGCATATCTTCTGGAACATTTAAGTTCTGCACTTCGATCGTAAAACTCTAAATCGAAACCAGCTCGCAGGTTCCGCGCGTACACTTTTGGACTTTCGTTGGGCCGAAACTACCATCGACACCTTTGATATAACTGAAGGCATTCCACGGTAGTCGCTCTAAAGTGTTCTTTTCTCCGCTCCAAAGCGTCACGCCGTTTAACATGAGCAATTGCGCGCAGAATAACTCGCCTTGGCCGTAAGGGTGCTTCATGAGCTGATCGGTGAGCTTTGAGAGCTGTGTTTGATATTCCTTTTCAAACCGCGAGCGCTGAGCCATGTCCTCGGTGAATTCGGACACAACCTGAAAAACCTGAAGCAGAACCGCGGCGCCTGAAGGAATGGCCTGATCACTGCTACTCTTTGGTCTCTGAATCAGTTTTTCATGATCTGAAGCGGTGAAAAAGTAACCACTTCCCGTTTCATCCTTAAAAAATTTCAGGACAATTTCCAACCAAGCTGCGGCTTGTAGAAGGAATTGGGGCGCACGCTCAGGCGCAATCAACGTGAGATCAATCGCAGCCTTTGACATAAATGCGTAATCGTCTAAATACCCTAAAAATTTCGGCTTACCCGCTTGGACCGTACTAAAAAGTCGATCTCCATCCTTGGCCAGTCTCTGTACACCCTCCCAGGCCTGAAGGGCCGCTTGCGCGGCTCGCGATCCGAGCTCCCATTCCGCGAGCGCACGCGAAGCCCACACGAGTCCCGAAATCATAAGACCATTCCATGAAACTAAACATTTAGAGTCTAGACCCGGACGAATTCGCTTTTCCCGATGCTCAAATACTTTTTTCTCAGCACCCTCGAGCAAACTTCGCACGCGAGCCACGCGCGCTCCAAGATCACGCGTCTCAAGTTTCTCGGCTCTTGCCGCCACAGCCTCAATTCCCATCGCTTGATAGAGAACCGTAGTACCGTGTTCAAAGTTTCCGACCTCATCGACTCCGTACCTCAACTGAAAGACTTCGAGTTCTTCTTCGTTCAGAATCTGGGCGAGCTCTTCAGGCTTCCAGACAAAGAACTTCCCCTCTTCGCCTTCGCTGTCGGCGTCCTGAGCCGCGTAAAAAAGTCCCTCGCTCGACTGCATTTCTCGAAGCAGGTACGTCACTGTCTTTGAGATCGTTTCCAGAAAAAGGGTTCGTGTCGCTGGGTGGAGCTCGGGGTTCGTCAGAACCACTTCAGAATAAAGCCTAACCAGTAACGCATTATCATAGAGCATTTTTTCAAAATGCGGGACGGCCCACCTCTCATCCACGGAATAACGAGAAAAACCGCCACCGATCTGATCGAATATTCCGCCTTCTGCCATTTTTCTGAGCGAGAAAATCGCAGCCTGTCCCAATCGCTCCCGTAGATCCGGACCGTACCCCTCATGACGAGACGCTCGCCAAAGAACCGTCAGCATCATCGGATTTGGAAATTTCGGGGCACTCCCAAAACCGCCATGAACTCCATCCACCCAAGAGAGAATTTTTTCGGATAGTTCGCCCAGCTCCTCGAAAGTCGGCTTTCGTTCCGACCCCGCTTCTTCTTCGCTCTTCGAAATCTCAGCGATGATCCGGGTGAGTTTTGCGGCATTTTCTTCGACGTTCGCAGGCTCATGGTGAAACGCGTTTGCGAGCGCGGTCAGAACCCTCGGAAATCCAGGGCGTCCGTACTTGTCTTCAGGCGGAAAATAGGTCCCTCCGAAAAACGGGCGAAGATCCGGGGTTAGAAATACGGTCAACGGCCATCCACCGCCCTGATTCATCGCCTGAGCGACGTTTTGATAAATTTGATCGAGGTCAGGACGCTCCTCGCGATCGACTTTGATGTTGATGAAATTTTCGTTCATCAGTTTTGCTGTGTCGGGATTTTCAAAGCTCTCGTGTGCCATCACATGGCACCAGTGGCAGGCGCTGTAACCTACCGACAGGAGGATCGGCTTATTCTCCTCGCGTGCGCGCGTGAGCGCTTCGGTTCCCCACGGATACCAGTCGACTGGATTATCTTCATGCTGCTTCAGGTAGGGCGAGGTTTCAGTGGCCAGGCGATTTTTCATGTCCATTTCCTTCCCTCGTTTATACGCCTAAACGCGGGGTGGTTTCCTTAGCTGATTTCAGGGCAACTAACGCACAGCTTCAGCTTTACGCAAACTTTACTGGCCATTTATTTCAAGGAGTTAGCTTAAAAGACCGAATCTGCGAAACTGCGATAACGCACTACGCCGCGCAATCCGAATTCTGAGCATGTAGTCATTCCGCATACACAGGGGCAAAACCAATGCTGACGAAAAAGACGACTCTTTCTTTTACCGCGTGCCTGATCGCTCTTTCAACGATCGCTTCTACACCGATTGCGATCGAATCTCGTAACTACGAACAATCGATCCTGGGCTACAACAACGGATCTCTCGTGGATGCCGATCAGCTTCAGGATGAAGGCTTAGGCATCGTGAAAATTCTTCGTCCTCGCGAGCGCAGGTACGGCGCGCTTGAAATGATTTCACTCCTCGAAAACACAGCTGCCGAAATGACCGTTCTCTATCCAGACACCGAACGCGTCCAAATCGGAGACATCGCCAATCAAAAGGGAGGCAAAGCAGGCGGCCACGATAGCCACACAAACGGACTCGACGCTGACGTTTCCTATTACCGAGTCGATCGTAAAGAAATCGAACCCACTCATACCGATTGTTTTTTACTCGAAGGTAAGCAGA
>CAYOJT010000022.1:11545-18320 GCA_964404365.1 uncultured Bacteriovoracaceae bacterium | reverse complement strand
AAAGGTTTTTCCTTGAACTGCGTGACTCCTGCGAGCCAGAGTGAAGCCGAAATACTGAACAAGATTAAGAAGCGGACCCAAAACGACGGGCTCCCAAGAATCACTTCGGAGTCTCCGTCGCGATCGCGAATTTCTGCGCGCCGGCGCGTTTAGCTGTATCCATCACTGAAATGGCGGAGCCGAGATAGGCTTGACGATCACCTTCTAAAATTACCAGTCGCGACGTCGTGCGAGAAAAGGCCGCACGGACTGCGCGCTCAAGGCCCGAAAAATCCTGAGCTCCGACTTGCACGCCGTTTACAGCCATCGAGCCGCCGGGTTGAAGTGAAATCACCACACCTTCGGGCTGCGAGGTCGAAGTTTGAGCAGAGGCCTGCGGGAGCTTCACGTCAACGCCCGTGTTCGAAATCACAGAGCTTGTAACCATGAAAATGATGAGGAGAACGAGAAAGATATCGGTGAGTGGCGTGATGTTAATCTCCGCCATGATTTCTCCGTCGTCAGCGCCTTCACTTCCCCCGAGTCGAATTGCCATTAAGCCTTCGACCCTTCGTCCGCGATCATTTCAGCGAATTCTTCCGCTTGGATTTTAATCAGGAGGATGAACTTCGAAGCGCGTGTCTGAAAGATGTTATAGGCCATCACAGAAACGACGGCGACTACGATACCCGCAGCCGTCGCAATGAGCGCTTCCGAAATTCCGGCCGCAACGACCGTAAATCCACCAGCACCTTCGCGGGACATTTGACCGAACGCCCTCAGAATACCGATGACAGTTCCGGCAAGACCGATAAACGGCGAAGCGCTACCAATCGTACCGAGGACCCAAAGATTTCGTTTCACATCCAGGTTTACGAGCTGTCTTTTTCGCTCGAGCGCTTCAACCCAATTCTTCTGCATTTTCGGATCTGAAGCGTAGCGGCGCTCAATCGCAGTTTGTAAGAGTTTAGAGGTCGGTAGTTCCTCATTCTTCCGGCAGAGTTCTTTCACCTGCCCGAGATCTTTCCTTAAGAGTAAATTCATCGCTTCGAGGTGAAATTCTTTTAAGGAAACTTGAAGTTTTCGAAAACGAAACGTGCGTTCAAAAATCACAACCCACGCAATCACCGAGCAAAATACGAGTGGCAGCATCGTCCAGCCGCCTTGCCGAATCATATCGAACATAGTGCTTGTCACGATAGGGCGACGCGCCTAGGCTGTCAAACCGATGGATAGCAGAAGATTAAATCTCCGAACGACCTTGAATCCGGGCGCCCTGATTGCCCTACTTTTACTTCCTGCGTGCACCCCGAAAAACCCTGAGCCGGAACTTCAGAAGGCCTATGATCGCGGCGTGAACGTGGAGAACGTTGAAACGCTTCGCATCACAAAAAACTACCCCGGAGAATCCGCCTGGAGCGTTCAGCTGAAACGCACAGGACCCGGCTTGCCTGGAAACTGGCGGATTGAATCGGCACCGGTAACTGTCATCGATGCGTTCGCTGATGCGCCTTTTATTCACCACTTTTTAGACACCATCAAAACGCTTCGCCCCGCACTTGAAGCGCCAGAAGGCCCAAAGTCCTCACAGGGTTTTGAGCCCGCGCGTGCGGTTCTGGAGTGGACCGAAACGGTGAACGCCAAGAAGGTCGAACGCAAACTGGTTCTTGGGGATGCGTATGGGTTGAATGGGCGCTTCGCGATTTTCGCGCCTGGGACACGCGCAGTGATCGCAGGAGGCGCCCTGCTCGAAATGCTCGAGCATGCGGTCGATTGGCAGACCCTCCGCATGAAGCGCCTTGTTACATGGGAAATTGATGATATCGATCTCGTGCGAGTCGGCACGGCGACCTATGAGCGAGTCGGAACGCGCTGGGAGAAATCAAAGAAAGACGTGACGCCAAGATTCCTACCTGCACTCGAAAATTTGATGCACCAGCGCATTTTGAGGTTTGTGGATGAAAAAGCTGAAGCGGATTCGATTGAGTTGAAAACTGCCGATCGCGGCCCCCTCCTTCAAATCGAATTTGAAGATCGGAAACAAAAGACGCAAAGGATCTCATTCTATAAATGGGATTCGAAAATTTATGCGAAAAACACAACTCGCTCAGGATGGTTCGAACTTTATCCTGAAGTTCTTTTGAGCTGGAGTGATTTAATCCAATCGGATGTGACTCCGGTTAAGTCTGGTATGAAGAAATGACCTTTTGAAGTGTCGACGCCGAAATGGTTTGTGGATGTGATTACACAAACATGAAGGCCCGCATCAATTCCACTTTGAACGCCGGCTTGACTGTCCTCGAACACAAGCGTCGTTGAAGGATTAGCATTCAATAACTTCAGTGCGGTCTTAAAACCATCCGGAGCGGGTTTACTTCGGGGATAGTCTTCAGCGCCTAAAACCACTTTAAAATGGCTCCGGATGCCTAATTTCTTCAGAGCCCATTCAATGTCAGCGCGATGAGAACCTGACACCAGCGCTAGAGGAAAATCACGCGCCAAATCCTTCACAGCCCTTACGGCGCCCGGAACTTCGATGAGTTCATTCTGCATTTGATCACGGTAACGCTCTAGAAGGTGCCGAGCTGCCTCTTCATTCGGCATCGGAACCTTATATTTCGAAAATAGATACTGGAATGCCATATCCCAGGTGCGACCGGTGATGAAATGCGCGTCCTGATCTGTGACTTTGATCTTCCATTCGTCAAAAGCATCACGGATAGCCTTCGCCGCAGCTGCTTCCGTATCGATCAACGTCCCATCCATGTCGAAAAAAACTGTCTGAATCACGTGTGTAGGAAGTCTGGAGAAACTTCCTCCAAACGGCAAGACTTTTCGACTCAATATAGAGCCAAAATGCCGTTGATTTTGAGCGACTCCTCTGCGTCAGTCAAAAAAACTCCAAAAAAGGCCAAAAAAAGCGTTTTTTTAGAAAAAAAATTAGAAATGCGGAAAATATCCGTTGCACAGCTCGAAAATCATCCTTACAACTGTTGCATACGCACATTCTAAAACAGGAGAAAATTAGCGTTATGGCAAAGAAAAAAACTAAATATTCCTTCATCAACGAAATCCACGACGGCCTCATGAAAGTCGCGACTGTCACCCGTAAAGGTGAAGTCCGCATGAAGCGCTCCGATATCAAAGCATGCATCGAAATGGCTTTCGATAAAGGCGCTAAAAACGCAGCTGGTGGAGAACGCGTTCGTTTCCCAATCATCGGAACGCTCGTTCGTAAAGAAGTGAAAGCTCGTAAAGCTGGAAAAGGCGTTAACCCTTTCACTGGCGAGCCAATGGAAATCAAAGCACGCCCAGCAACGAAAAAACCACGCTGGTCTTTCCCACGTTCTTTGAAAGACACTTTCTCGAACAAAAAATACTGGTAATTTCTAGTTCACGTCAGTGAACTGAAAAGTTTAAAGGCACCTTCGGCATCCGAAGGTGCCTTTTTCGTTCCTGAGAATTGGCCCTGGATTGGGCCTTTAAAACGGCATATTTTTGAGGCACTTTCTCCCTATGAGACTTGTCACCTTCTTAAGCGCGAAAAACACTGAACACCTCGGATTCCAAATCGGCACCATGGGGTCGGGCCGAATCGTCGACCTCATCCGAGCGATGGAGATCATGCCGGATACCTTCTCGGTCACTCCGCCCGTCGATATGCTCGACCTGATTCGTCGCCAAGACGACCTCATGCCCGGAATGAGACAGCTTCAAGCTGCCGCAGAGGCGGGAAAACTGGCGAAGGCCGAAATGCCGGAAGCTTCAGTAAAATTACTCGCCCCTATTCCTAGACCCGTATCCATGCGAGATGGCTACGCCTTTCGACAGCACGTCGAAGCGGCACGGAGAAACCGGGGCGTACCGATGATCCCCGAATTTGATCAATTTCCAATTTTCTATTTCACGAACCACTTGGGCGTTTCAGGTCCTGGCGAAATTTACGTTCAAAAACTCGCGCAAGAAAAACTCGATTTTGAACTGGAGAGCGCTGTGGTCATCGGACGCCCGGGGAAAAACATTCCTTCGAGCGAAGCGGATCACTTCATTTTTGGATACATGATTTGGAACGACTGGTCGGCGCGCCATCTTCAAATGGAGGAGATGAAACTGAATCTAGGACCCGCAAAGGGCAAGGATTTCGCGAATACTCTTGGCCCCTACCTCGTCACTCGCGACGAACTTTCCTCGCGTGCAATTGCGGGCCCGAAAGGCGAGCGCCACGACTGTCCGATGAAATGCTTTGTGAACGGAAAACAAGTCTCAGGCGGAAACACGAAGGATATGACCTGGACGTTTGCACAAATCATTGAACGCGCTTCCTACGGGGTCCAACTTCATCCCGGTGAAGTGATCGGTTCAGGAACAGTGGGTACAGGCTGTTTCTTGGAACTGAACGGTTCAAAGATTACCGACAATCAGTGGCTCAAACCGGGCGATGAGGTCGTTCTTGAAATCGAAGGCTTGGGTCGACTCGTGAACGTGATTCGCGACGCTCCCTCAACGTCGCTCGATCAAACGCTGCCACGCTAATTTGATTCGAACATTTTACGATTGGGAGAGGACCTGAGAATGAAAATGAAACTCTATCATTACTGGAGATCCTCAAGCGCGTGGCGAGTGAGGTGGGCGCTTGCTCATAAAGGGATTGAATGCGAGATGCAGGCGGTGAATCTCCTAAATGGTGAGAGCGAAAGTCCAGAACACCTCGCTCGGAATCCCATGGGTTTTGTCCCCGTTCTCGAATTCTTGGATCAGGCTGACACTAAAAAGCGTTACCTCTCCGAGTCGGTCGCGATCATTGAGTGGTTAGACGAAAAGTTCCCTAAAAACGCCCTCTATCCGAAGGACGCCTACCTTCGTGCGAAAACACGGGCACTCGTTGAAATCATAAACGCAGGCACTCAGCCGCTCCAAAACATACCGGCTCAAACCTACTACGCACCCGGCGAATCGGCAGAAGATACAGAAAAGCGAAAGAAGTGGACGCAGCATTGGATCCAAAACGGGCTAGCCGCCTACGATAAAATTTGTGAATCGACAGCGGGTAAATATTCCATCGGGGACGAAATCACGGCCGCGGACCTTTTCTTAATCCCTCAGTGTTACAATGCGATCCGCTGGGAAGTGCCGCTCGCACAATTTCCAAACGTCGAACGCATTTATAAAAGCGCGATTCAGACCGAGGCTTATAAACTCAGCGAGCCTGATCGCTTCAAACCTTCTTGAGGTCCTATGCTCGAAGTTCTCCTCCTCAGCTCGTTTATCCCGTTAAGTTTTGCAAATGATACGACCGCTACAACTCCGGGTCATGAACTTCGATTGGAAAAAACCACCGAAATCGGAATGAAAAAGGAGAGGTTGAGAATCTCTCCAACTCAGGTGAGCGTCGATTACGTTTTTAAAAACGAATCAAAAAAGGACATCGAAACGGTCGTTGCATTTCCATTGGCCAAATTTTGGGCCACCTACCATGGATCTGCGGGCGGAGGAGAAGACCAGTTCACTGATTTCGAAGTGCACGTTGACCACAAAAAGGTGAGTTACAAGACTCAGAATAAAGCGCTCTTCGGAGACATCGATATCGCGCCCGAGCTAGAAAAGCTTAAAGTACCGACCGATCGTTTTCTTGAATCGAGAGAACTATTGCCTTCGACTCTTGCCGAACTCACAAAAAAGAAGTGGTACAGTACGGAAAACGCGGACGAAACACTAAGTGCCATGTATCAGATCCAGCGCACGCATTACTGGTCGCAAAAGTTTACAGCTGGACGCGACATCCAAAGCCATCACTCCTACACTCCACAACTCGGCGACAACTCACTGAACATGCTGAACCACCTCTCTATTCGACCCTATGGCCCGGACGGGACAGGTTCTCAGGAGCGGATGGGCTGGAAGGGCTTTTTTCCTGATAACTACGATCCCAACGCCCACTGCTCGATCGGGCGAAATGACAGCTGCGACTATTTGACGGACTCATGGAAAAAACAGGGATTCAAACCCGGCTCGTTCGAAGCGTCCTTCTATAAGTACATCCTCTCAACAGGGAGCAATTGGAAAAATGGCATCGAAGATTTCGATCTCTCGATCGAAGGAGCTGCCGTCATTTTCGTTGAAATTGATCGGATGTTGGATTTCGATCTCGGCAGTTACCACTTTCACATGAAAAACTTTAAACCGAAGGATGAACTTTTAATTGAGTTCGTTGGAAAGGGCCAAAGCCCAAATCTACCTGTTGAAATTCCTCTCATCAAAGAAATCAATGGCCCCGCGAACTGTCGAAAAAATGCGAACGGCGAAACACTGGTTTCGCTTCCGGATAAGGAAAAAGTTACGCTGCGCGAACGAAATAAGGATTGGTATCGAATTTTGTACAAGAAACAAGAGTGCTGGACCCATCGAAAAAATCTTCGCTTCCTTCCCCAGGCTTCCTCATGAATTTCGAAGATTTCAAACTCGAACGCTATTTCGCAAAACACGAGTTCACCGCACGCTATCTCATGTCGAGTTCCGACTCGGAGTCGATGTCGCTCAGTCAACTCCTGGACTTTGAACCCGACTCACGCGAGAAGATAGAAAAACTCTGGCTCGGGTACTCAGATTCTCAAGGCATCCCAGAGTTGAGAGCTGAAATTTCAAAGCTCTTCACAAGCATTGATCCTGACCAGATCCTCACCCACACCGGCGCACAAGAGCCAATCTTAAATTTACTTTCAACTGTGCTCGCTCCGGGTGATCACATGATCACGCACTTTCCTTGCTACCAATCGAACTATTCAATTCCAAAAGGCGT
>CAYOJT010000022.1:4829-11535 GCA_964404365.1 uncultured Bacteriovoracaceae bacterium | reverse complement strand
ACTCGATCTCGGCGAGCTCAAACGACTCCTTCAACCCCAGACAAAGATTGTCGTCGTTAACTTTCCACATAACCCAACCGGAGCGCTCTGCTCTCGATCCGAATTCGAGGAACTGATCGCGCTCCTCCGAGAAAAAGGAATTCTCCTTCTCTCCGACGAAATTTACCGAGGCCTGGAAAGTGATCGCTCTCAACGGCTACCCTGCGCGGCTGATCTCTATGAAAATGCGATTTCTCTAGGTGGCCTTGCGAAAGCCTATGGGTTAGCAGGGCTACGCATGGGATGGATCGCGACAAAAAGTGAGCGCGTTCTTTCACTTTTAAAGAAACAGAAGGACTACACGACCATCTGTAACCCCATCGTTACCGAGTGGTTAGCGGCGCTCGCTCTTCGGCACGCCGAAACAATCACAAAACGAAATCAAGGCATCATCGAATCTAATATTGTAGCGTTCGAGGCGTTTCTTGGGCGACACGAAGAAACTTTCGCATGGAATCGTCCTCGGGGTGGAACGATGGGATTCGCTTGGAGAAAGGATCACCATTCGGTCGAGCCTTTCTGCGAATACCTCCTTCAGCGCGAAGGACTGATGCTCATTTCTGGAAAGTACTTCGATTACGGCGAGGAATACTTCCGCCTGGGTTTAGGCAGAGCAAACTTTAAAACCGTGCTGCAAATCGTCGAGAACGCCCTAAACTGCTTTAAATTTTAGCTAATAAAAGCTCGAGTCAACTTCCTGACTTATTTCACTTTTCCCCGAAATTTTCCGATGAGTTAGGCGGCATGACTCATCGTTTTCTCCTACTTTTTCTCATTAGCGCATTCGCGCTTAGTTTAGCCCAAGCGGGCCCAGTCGAAAGCGATGGGCTCTCCCACTTTATCAAAGAAAGAAAACGGGCAGTCGGAAACACACCCATCAGGCCTGGAATTTCGAACGAGGAACTGAAAAAGATTCAACGCGTGAATCTCGCGAAAAAGAATCCCGGATCTTCGAAAACTGAAGAAGACGAGATTCGCGCCTTTTTAAGAAGGCGCACCCCACTCTATGCGGATCACCCCGAACTTTTGATTGGGGATGCGAAGACACTCTTGAATGAAGCCATTTCGGCTACTTCGGTTCTTCAGTCCGAGTGGAACATCATTCAGAAAGTCGCGCCAGGATCAAAGCTCACTCCCATCTATCTCGGACCCGACGCATTCTTGAGGATGCTGCGAAACGAAATTCTATCGAACATCACTGTGGATGCTTTAAAAAACGCGAGTCCCTTTGAAATCCGAGAAAAGCTCTACTTCACGATAAACCATAAATTCACCGCGATCGAAAACAAGGACCTAAGCCTCCCTGGGGTCCGAGTCGGACCACGGGCAGCTCGATCGAATCCTGAACTTCTCAGTAGCCACCGCTCGTTTTGGGCTGAGAGTGCCGAGCAGTTTAAAGACTGGTTTGATTTTGTGGAATATGGAGAAGAACTCGACTTCATCAGGAGTAAATTGAATTTAATTCAGCCTCAAACCGTCACGTTTGGGGAGGCAGTCCTTCCGGCTGCGACCTACGAGCGTAATGTTCCAAAAAGCGTGACGACTCTAGGTGGCCTGACAGTTGAAAAAACTACTGCCGAGCCTGCACGAAACTCCTCACTCTCTACGCTCGAGGAAACGCTCTACAGCCTCGTTCCGGCCGAAGAAAAAATCGGTCGTGAAAGAGAGGTCCAACAGTCTATTCGGAATACCATTGACCAATTACACCTCGACTTTTGGTACTCCGACCCCTCGGAAGAAGGAGAAGGTTTAGTGGTCCGTGACCCAGATCTGCTGAACGTATTCGAGAAAAACGAAGGCAAGCCTGTACGGGTCACAGGCTTAAACGGCTACCACTACCCCCGTCCGAATGAATTCTCTTACCGCTATGAGGATTGGCTTGTTCAACAAATCGACCGCATGATCCGAAATAATAAGGATCTGAGGCTCAAATATTTCGGAAACTTTAAGTTCAACTGGAAAGAATACACAAAACTCCTCTACGAGAACTTAGAGCAACATAAGCTTCCCGAAATGATTACTTCAATTGAGATGAATAAGGGCTTCCTGTCCCTCTTTCAAGACTTTGGACTCGTGAGTTCTGACATCGAAGAAGACCTCTATTTCATTTCAAAGCTCGACTTTTTACGGCTCGTGAAAGATCCGGATGATGTCTGGAATCTCTTCTTCGGGCTAAAGCGGGGATCCAAACTCCTTCGAAATGATGAACTCGCGAAGGTACTCCTCTTTATGTACGAGGACGCAGACCCGATCACACGTTTTCAACTGAATCAAAGCGTCTACAATCTCGTCTACGGCTTTGAAAGTAATCAGAACTACACGAAGGCGCTCACGCTCCGCTATGGTGAAGAAGTTGGAAAGAATATCGCGGGATTCTCACGTCGCATGAGCGGAGATTACGCTTTCCGGGTTCAGATGTTTGAGGAGTTCATCTCCCAGTTTCACGCGCTACCGCGTGAGGACGGAAAGAGCCTAGCGATCACGCGCGAACTCCAAGGCGTGATCTCAAGCTTTTTCGTCGAGGGTGGAAATAGCTACCTCTGGGAAAAATCCGTGAATCCGAAATCCGTCTGTATTCGCGGCACGCACTAACGGCCGCGGATTTTAGTTAAAGGAAAAGATCGAAAAGTCCAGCACGCTTCCATTTACGGTAAGCGGGGCCGTCGAGCGCATCGAGCATGTTCCGAAGTTCCCAGGTCTGGAACTCTTTCACAACTGCTCCACCTTCACGCTGCTCCAAGTTCAGAGGCTGGTAATAGTACATCGGAGCGAACATCAGGTAACAGTACTGAGCTTCTTGTTTCTGCGAGTATTCCGAATAGTTCTCAACGACGGGACAGTTCGCTCCGTTTTTCATATAGAGCTGAGTCCAGTTTTGAACTGGGATCGCTTTATTCGTAAAGCTTCTGTCCATCATCAACATTTGACCTTGAACCAACCCCACCGGCGCAACGTGGAACCACCATTTGTAGGCATATTCGCGAATGTAGCGCTTCGTAAAGAAAATGAAAGTTTTCTGGGTCTTCAGTCCACCTAAATGCCACATCATCCATGCCCAGTTATGAGCACGCTGATAGCACTGGGACTTCTGTTTCATGTCGTATTCGAGGCGATAGAACCAGGACTGAAGGTTTTCTACGGTACCGAAATCGCTGGCTTGATAGCCGTCATCGAAGTCCTCTGAACCCGAGCGCTGGAACGGGAGTGATGCCTCGACCGATGCGGGTGCAGCCTCGCGACCAAGAATTTGAACCAGGTCTTGATTCCCTTCTTCTTCTACCGAAACACTCACGTTATCGCCTAAACGATATGCATCCTCTAACTCACGAATCGTGGTCTCATTCCCGACCTGAGGGATTCGAAGAACCCTACCGTCGTTCTCGAGATAGACGAGAGTGATGCCCGCATCGCGATCCACATTCGCAATGCGCGACTCATAAAGCTCAGCAGCATGGGCTGAGGTCACAGATGAAATGAGAAAAGATGAAACAAATGCAATAACGACGTTTTTCATGATCACTCCTGACTGAGATCAATTAAAAAGTTATTTCCAAGGAAATTTATAGAATGCTGCAAACTCATTCGCGTAAGCCTGAGTGATCATGCCGTATCCTGGCGTGCGACCATTTAAGCTCATCTCTGTACCGAAGCGATCCGTACCCCAAGAGTTCTTGAAGTAGTAGACGCCTTTATAGGTGAAGGTCTTCATTTCACCGTTCATCATTTTCTGATCAACGGTCACTTCCTTTTCATCGTCGTATCCAACGAGGAGAATGGAATGACCAGCGGCAGCTTTTCCGACGGTGGATTTTGCACGATCTACGGATCCTACTGCTGGATAACCCACTACCCCTTGAGCAAAAAGCTCAGAAGAGCGTTGAATTCCAAGCTCCACCGCTTCGCGATGGTTCCAGGCGCCGTAATAAAAATCCATTTCAGCGATGACCGGAATTCCAGCTGCGAGAAGTTTCTTCACTTCGATTTCGGTATTTAGACTCGAGACTCCACCCATGTTTTTTAAATACTTGGAGTGCTGAAGCAGAGCACTTCTGTAGGCTCCGTAGAGCTCCGGATCTTTCGACTGTAATTCAGCTGCAGAAAGATCGATGAGGCTCGTATCTTTTTGAGCGAGGAGACACATTTTAAGTTTTGTGGATTTTAAATGCCCGCATGCCGCTTGAGCCTCACGGGAGGATTCAAGATTATCCCAAGAATCTTCGTTGTATGGGAGGACGCGCTCACTTGCCATTCCGTTTGTGCTAATGAGATCGAGGTTGATGTAAGCTTCTGATCCTTCATCACCGTTATTTTTTACGACGAGGTAAGCAAGCCACTGCTCGGAGAGATTCACGGTCTTCAGATCACCGTATTCTTCGGAGTGGACGAATTCCGCAAGGCTCCCAAAGTTACGCATCATCTCGGATTCCATGAGCGCCGTCATCGAGAAGATCGAACACGTCCCCCGATGTCCCTGACTCTTCACTGGAGTCATGATTTCTAACATCGCTTTCACATCGCTCATTTTCGGGAGCGCGAAGGGCGGTTGGAAATCGAAGAGGGAGCGTAGGCGTTCTTTGAACGGAACTCCGGTTACGATCCCTTTCTGAGCTTTATAAGGGCGGTCCAAACTTTCAGTCGTCTCGCTCGCAAGCGCGGGGGTAATCAGTGCGAGCGATAAGGAAAGCAGGGACGTGTGAATTGAGAGGGTTTTAAACATTGCGTCTTACTCCTAAGGCTTGTGGACAGGGCGTGTAACAACCCCAGCCTTGAGGTGCAAGAAGATCTTCGATAAGAATGCGGTACTTTGGACCTACAACAATTTGTTAAAAAACTAGCACAATTAAGTCTCACTGCGTCATCGCCTCAGATCCTGAATAATCCGGAGATGGCGTTTGCCCTGCTTTTAAATCCCGATGCATCGGTCTTAGTGGTGAATGCTCCTACCACGTTGTCTGAGCCATTAGAACGACTGGGGATGTCCCTCACGAATGAATCAAAGGATCTGCGTTTTCGGAGTTACCCTCGAGAAAGTTTCGATGGTGTTTGGTGGAATCTCGGAAATCAGAACTATTCAATCGACGATGCCCATCGTGTCTTGAGCCTGTTTTTTCAAACGTTGAAGCCCCGAGAGGGCGTTCTCGCCTTTTCGTTTTTAAAGGACTCCTTTAATCCGACGTTTTCCTGGAAGCCCATGGGCATTCAGGCCCTCCTCCGCCAAAGCGGGTTTTCCCATGATCAGACCTTCGAGGCGGGAGACTCGTTCCTCTATATATGTAGACGCCTCTAGACCATGACCCGATGAGCTCCTGACGACTCAAAAACGTTAAATAACAGACATTTAAGTCGAACCCAGCCTACCTGTTGATCCCCGAAGTAAAACTTAAAATTCAGCTTAATTCGGAAGTAGATCTACCTACAATATCCGACTAATTTAATCGATTATAAGTCACATCACCTGTTGTGTGGAAAGCGATGGCAATACCCTATGAAATCCTCTCTCTATTTAATGCTTTTATTGGTCACTCTGGTTTCGGAAAGCTTCGCAGGCACGGCCGTGCGAGAAACCTCAGCCCCCTACCAAAAAAATCCGATCGCATTTTTAAAAAAATTTTCTCAGGAGAATAACTTTTCTCCGGATTCTCTCTATTTCGCGGTGAACGCGTACTACAACAGCATCCGATCCGGTGGCGCCGCCGTCAGTGCGGATAAGGAAATTCTAGGTTTTTTCGGCGAGAACGGAAGAATCGCTGTGTACCGAATAGACGGCATTCAGAACCCCAAAAAACTGATCGTCTCAGCGATTGCGAGAAAATCGGAACACCTGATCACCAACAGGCACTACCACCCTGTATCAGCGGATTATTCGATTGAAGCCTATCTCATCAAATCGGACGGCACTATCGTTGCCTTCGATACGACGAGAGATGACTTCAGCGACCCATCCAATACAGACACGCTGCTGACGATGAAACTGAGTTTAACGAAGCTTTCGGAATAAAACTTGGAACAAACAAATCCATCAAATTCTTGGAGTAACAATATGAAGTCGATTACTTTGAAACTCATTCTCATCCTAATGGCCGCAGGAAATGCGTTTGGCGCCGACGTGACGCTGATCTGCAAGAACCCGAAGAAAAACGCAAAACCGGAAGATGCATTTATCCTTCGATTCGAGGGAAAGAAGAAAGCGTCGATGACCTTTATTCGAAAAGCGTCGCGAACAGGGCACACCCATGAAGCGCCGATTCCCGGTTGCGTACCCGCAGCTCAAGCGTTGATCGATGGAAACAAGTACAGCGTCACGTGTGAAGATAATGGCGACAAGGGAATCGTAAATCTTGTGCGATCGCGGAGTGGTAAGATCACAGGCTCCATTCAATTCCCAGAGGGTGCGATTGGATATCGCGACGACACGGTCATCGCTGTCGAGTGCACTGTGTTCTAATAGGCCCCGTCAAGGAACATGAGTAAATCTGAGACACGGGAGTTTTCGATTATATGCTTCAAATACGCGTAAAAGTTAGACTTAGGGAAATGAGCGAAATCCCCGAAAAAAGAAAACAATTCCGGAATAATCTGGAGACATTTTTCATTTCTTTAGCCTGGATCTGTCTTTCAAGTTCAGTTGCGCACGCGTCAGCCACGAGAGCAAGCGGTATTCAAATCG
>CAYOJT010000022.1:0-4819 GCA_964404365.1 uncultured Bacteriovoracaceae bacterium | reverse complement strand
ACTCACACAAAAAAAAGTTACAAGAATCTTTCCTCCACCGAACAAAAGGCGCTTCGTTCTACAGTAGCGCTCAACTTTATCGATGGGATTGCAACGGGAGTATTCCTAGGCTCTATCGGCTCAAGCGGATATGTCCTCACTGCACACCATGTCGCTGCTGACGGACCGATATCCGGATTTTTTCCAGTCCAAGGAGTCAATTTTCAGATAGATAAAACCGTACTTATTTCTCCGATCATCGACTCAGCAATCATTAGAATTAATTTTGAAGATGGGAGTGACCTCACAAAAATTTCAGGAGACCGAGCGATCATTGGTCATCAAATGAAGAAAGACACGCGCCTCATCTCAGCGGGATATGGCGGAGCTACGATGAGTGGGTCTCCCTTCGGTTTTTATAATGATGAAGACTGTCGCGTATTCTATGAATCTCTTTATGATGCTCGTTTTAAGACTTCAGAGTGGCAGAATACTTTAACGGGACTAGGTTTTATCGGATGCGAGGCAAGCCATGGGGATTCCGGCGGTCCCGTGTTTGACCGAACCACGGGGGAGTTACTTGGTATTGTAGTGACCGCGGGTGCCGAAGATGCTGAATGGCGATATGATTCACTGGAAATTTCTAAGCGGTTTGATGGCATTTATCGAAATGAGATCTTAGAGATATCCGGCATCTTAACTGGCGTCGCAACGGTGGACGTACTACGACAAGTGATTGCGCAACCATCGGTCCCGATTTTTATTAAGAGTCTTTTCGATCAGGCACTTTAATATCCGAAGGTTATGTCGCGCTCGCAGGGAGCCTAACCTGGCTCAGAAGTAGATATTGAAATAGCTTGAATTCCCACATCGCCCCGGTGCAATTTGCACAAAACCCCTAGACCTATCGCGTTAAAAACACAAAGCACTCGCATCAAGTGTTTGCATTAAAACACTTTTCTCCTGTCAGGTATTTGGCATTGGCCTTGCTCTGTCGGGATTGAATTCGTTTGTTTTAGTTTTGAATGTTTAAACGTTCCGTCGCCCGCAAGCGGAAGAATGTTAGGGGGAAATCGTGTTACGTAAATTTATTTGGCAGTGCCTACCGCTCTTAGTCCTAGCGATGGCCTGCGGATCATCCAATGCGTCGCCGACGTCGATTAAGAAAAATCGAGATTTTTCTGTAGCCGACAGCGAACAGCAGCTCAGTGTTCAAGAAGCCGAACTTCAGATGCAGTACGGAAAGTACGACGAAGTTACGGTCTCTCTTCCGGGTGCGGAAGGTAAAAAAGTCGAATGGACCTTGATGGGTTCAGGCCTTCCGTCGGGATTAGGAATCTATGACGTTCAAAGCTCTGACCTTCTCATCTACGGAACTCCAGCTTTCACCGGCGTATGGTGCACAAACATCTTCGCACGCACGACTGAAACTTCGGGTTCCGAAACCGTCCAAGGTCTTCGAGAAATTTGTCTCGTTTCTGATGACAACGCTCAGTTTCAATATCCAAAATTCAAAGATGACTCCCGTTTTGTAAAAGCGAAACCAGGGAACATTCACCTCGAGATCGATGCTGAAGAATCTGCATTAAATCTTCAAGGCGAACTGCTCGAAGAGAGTTTTCCAGAGAATTCACTCTCCGTGAAATTCTACAACGGATCGTTTGTAATCGATGGCGATCTTGATGCTGTTGGAACTTATGCATTTGCTCTCAAGCTAAAAGATCAATATGGCGTAGAGAACTCTCGCCAATTCGTTCTGCTTCTTGAAGACGAACAAGAAACACCAACCTGCCCAGCCGGTTACTACTTCGATCCTACGCTGGGATACTGCGTAGCTTCTTCTCAAGAGCAATGCCCAAGCGGAACGTACTACGATCCACAAAATAACACCTGCGTTCAGTACCCTGCGCCTCCACCGCAGATCAGCTGTTCGTACGGATATTATTTCGATCCATTTCTTTCTCGCTGCGTACCTGAGCACGCTCAGCGCTGCCCGCTGAACTACGAGTTCGACGCATACGAGGGTCGTTGTGTTCGCCAACCGTACACCTGCGGATTCGGCGAAACTTACGACTACTACTTGAAGGAATGCCGCCAAGTATGGATCGAGCACAACTGCGGACCAGGCTACCACTGGGATGCTTGCCGCAACTCTTGCGCTCGTAACTACGACAATTGTGCGTATGGATTCTACTTCGACTACTTCCAAGATCGCTGCGTACCTGTACGCGATCGTTGTGATTACAACGAAGTTTACGATCCAATGTACAACCGTTGCCGCCCACGCGAAAATCCAAACTACTGTCCTTACGGAACACGTTACGACTGGAACTTGAATCGCTGCGTGAGCGTTTACAATCCTGGTCCACGTTACTGTCCTCCAGGACACCGCATGGATCCTTACGGAAATTGCACGCGCTACGAACCACGTCCTGTGCCACCACGCCCAGCACCGGTTCCAGGCTACTGCCCTCCAGGAACGATCTTTGATCCAAGCATTCAACGTTGCGTATCGACCGGCGGACCACGTCCTCCTCGTCCACTACCGCCACGTCCAGTGCCTCCGACCTCTTGCCCTCCAGGCACGCGGTATGAAGGATCGATCGGTCGTTGCGTAGGATCGGATCCTCGACCACTCCCTCCACGACCAGTGCCGAATCCAAATCCGGTTCCACCACGTCCAGTTCCACCAGGCCCACGCCCTGTACCGCCAGGACCACGTCCGGTTCCACAACCGAACCCAAATCCTCCACGTCCAGTGCCGCAGCCGAATCCAAATCCGCCGCGTCCTGTTCCGCAGCCAAATCCGAATCCGCCTGCGCCACGTCCAGTGCCACAGCCGAATCCGAATCCGCCGCGTCCAGTGCCGCAGCCGAACCCAAATCCGCCCCGTCCTGTTCCGCAGCCAAATCCGAATCCGCCTGCGCCACGTCCAGTGCCACAGCCGAATCCGAATCCGCCGCGTCCAGTACCGCAGCCGAATCCAAATCCGCCAGCGCCACGTCCTGTGCCGGTGCCACCAGCACCGCCAGTACCACGCCCGGAACCTCGGCCTAATCCGCCGGCTCCTCCAGCGCCACGTCCGGTACCAGTGCCTCCAGCACCACCGGCTCCACGCCCAGAGCCTCGGCCTAATCCGAATCCGCCAGCTCCGCGCCCGGAACCTCGGCCTAATCCACCGGCTCCTCCAGCGCCACGTCCGGTACCGCCTCCAGCGCCACCGGCTCCGCGCCCAGAGCCTCGTCCGAATCCGCCAGCGCCACGCCCGGAACCTCGGCCGAACCCAAATCCGCCAGCACCACGTCCTGAGCCTCGGCCTAATCCGAATCCGCCAGCACCACGCCCGGAACCTCGGCCTAATCCGAATCCGCCAAGACCAGTGCCACCGTCTCCACGCCCTCCACACAGTGGAGAAGTGGTCACGGCATTCTGATCACAAAAGTTTTCTGAAGCGCCCGGTCTCTTGAAATTAACGGGGACCAAACAAGAGGCTGGGACTTTAGGAAATCCACGTATGAGGGCGACTCGCATTGATGTGAGTCGCCCTCTGCCATTTGAAAAAGAAAATTTATCGCGATTGTTGAAGAATTAAGTTCCGGTCACTTGCACATCGTCAAGCTCGCAAGCGGTACTGCCCGAAGACTGCAAGAACGCTTTCATGTAAATTGTGCCCGTTCCTACAACTCCTGGAAAAGCTGAAATGTTGCTATTCACGACGGTCGCGGCATTCGCCTGTGCGGCGGTACCGTTTGATGCAACCCAAGTCGAGCCATTCCAATAATACCAAGTCGTCTTATCTTTCGAGAGATTATAGACAACTCCACTTGAACATCCACCACTGCCAAGTGTTTGAGTGAAACCCGTCAGGGTCGTATAGGCACTTCCGTTAAGTCCATAGATGGTCGCCCCACTAGAATCGTAGTGAGTCGGATCAACGGTGACGGACTTCAACTCAGGAGTGCACCAGGTCGCCCCGCCTCCATAATTACAGTTTGTACTCGTATCGTCACTCTCGAGAACTGTACGATATTGGAAATAACGAGAAGTTCCAGGCGGTGATGTGAAATTCGAAAATAGCATCGTGGGAAGAGTCTTCAAAACGGTTCCGCTCGGGTTCGCCGACTGGGTACTCATGTTATAGAGTTCGGAGAAGTAGCTTTGATTCGTTCCATCTGGCCCCTTCCAGTTCGCGCCCGTCGAGTCATCGCTACAGTCAGATGCCGTACAAATGCGAACCTGGTATTTAATTCTATTAGCTCCACGGCGATAGAGCTGCTTCACTTCTGATGCATGCAGCGCACGGCCCCATACCGCGACTTCATCCATCGCTCCTGCAAAGAGATTGCCGCCTGAGAGGTTGTCACGACCAATCTGAATATTCTGTGTGGAATCATTTACGTTACCGCTAAGGGCAACCGGAAAGTTCGTAGTGTGCTCTACGCCGTTCAGATAGACGCGCATATTTGAACCATCATACGTCGCAACAATGTGGGTCCACTGGTTGAGTGGGAAAGAATTCGCGGCTGTAAAATTTCCATTCCAGTTCGATCCATTGGTAGAAATTTCAAATTCGACGTTACTGCTAGCTTTTCCGCGCGAGAGCAGCCATCCGTAATTTCCAGTTGTATGTTTTGTGATTAAGCGGCCATCTGCTGTTGATGTTTTCGCGTAAGCCCATACCGACACGCTCATCGCGTTCGTGATGCCGAAAGCTGCAGTTCCGGCATCGATGTAGTCGTCCGTTCCGTCGAAATAAATGCCTTGTCCAATTTGACCGGTGGAATAGGACATTCCGGTACCGTTTGTATTGCTGACCGTACCCGTATGGCTATTCCCAGAA
>CAYOJT010000021.1:5082-18403 GCA_964404365.1 uncultured Bacteriovoracaceae bacterium | reverse complement strand
GAAAATCCTGACCTTGAAAGAATACAAGAGCCGACCGGCCCATCACCCCCGCCTCACCTTATACGTAATACAGAATGGAAAACGCTTAGCTTTCAAATCCTGGACTGAGATTACGATAAGAACGGGGTTTGGACCCAAACTCAGACAAGGTGATTTCATGACTCCGGAAGGAGTCTTTAGTGTGAACTCCCCAACTACAGAAACAAAATACTTTGTCGCTTCCACCATCGACTACGAAAACTGGAAGAACAGAAATGAAATGCTCTCAAACGTGCCCGATACAATGAAGAAAGTTCCGAATCGAGGGGGATCCATTTTAATTCATGGTGCCGGCGGTTCGGACGGCTGCCTATCGTTCAATAATAACTCGGAAGCAGCCTACATCAATGCGCTGACTCGAAATAAGCGAGGCGCTCAGGAGGCACTTCAAATTAGTATTTTTCCTGCACCCATGAGTGAAGAGTTTATTGAATCCGCATCTTCTGACGATGATCTCATGTATTTTAGGGATTTTTGGCAAAAGCTGTTGCGCGTCTATCGCGAGGAAATCGCGAGTTTGAACTCGAATGTGAAGACCATGAACGAAATTTACGAGGAAAACTAGACCTGAGCAAAGCGTACGAGATGATCTTCCCTCTACGGGCTTCAAAAATTCCGAGCATCTCTGGCATCTCGCACCAAATGGCGCGATCTGATAGAATTCGAAAATGAGTTTCTCGCCCGTCGAACGTTTCGTAAGGTTTTTGCGTACTCTAGGAACAACATTTTTATTTATTTCCGCCTACCTTTACTTCCAGGACGAAGATGCAGCAGTTAATGCGATTCCGATTTGTACTTCTGTTGGAGTGGCTTTACTGTGCTAGGGGCAGTTTGCTTCGCGCCCGACAACAATTCATTATCCATAAAGCGAAAGAAAAGGCCGGCGGGAATTGTGCCTTTTTCGATACTACCACCGTCGATCCGGGGACTTATGAACCCGTGACGAAATACCGCGACTGGGAGCCCGATCCCCCCGAGGCGCCATTCGACGGTATCCATTACCGCTACAAGAAACTCGTGCCGCAGGCGAATGCGTGGGCCGAGAAAGTCTTCGAAAAATTTAAAAAGAGCAATGGACTTTAATCTGGGTTTGCTACGACTACCGCCCTGGCAAACAACTCAGTGAGGCGCCGTTTGGAACGGGATACTGTCTGCGCTCACCATGGCCCGAGCATCATCCACGAGACGAAAGGCGATGGGCACGCGCTGCACGCTGGCACTACCTAAAAGTGAATGCGCAAGCCAACCTGGATTGGCGTACTCACCGCGTCGATGAGCGAGGGGGTCGATCATCTCACCCAGCATCTGGTGCCCCGGACTACTCCAGACCTTTTTAAGAGTCTCGATATTCTTTAAGTCCTTTTCGTCTGGAGGCATCCCATAAGCCTTCAGCTGCGCGATTAAATTTGTTCTATCGAAAGCTACGATCTTCTGCGTTGCCGGATGAGATCCGTCGACGTCTCCTGATGGAAGTTCGTACGTGCTTACGATTTTATCCCCGATCGGCATATCTCCGAACCAGTGGGTGCAGCCATTAAAAATATTTTCTGGCATGTAGGACTTTCCGCTGCGCGAAGTGAGCAACCACGGCTGAGTTAAGAAAGCTCGAAGAGTCGTGCCCATCATCGAGAAATAGACGCTTGCTCGATTCGCTTCTGATTCTTTTAATACGACGGGGATCAAGAGCGTATTCGTCGGATAGTTTCCAAAGAAGAAGGCCGCATCACGTTGAAGAATATTCTCCTTGTAACCCGTGTGCCCATAATTGAGCGAACCAGCCTGTGGATAATGAATCTGATACAGCATGTTCTTATTCACGAAATTTTTCTGAAACTCGGCGAAGGTCGCGCGACTCACCGAAATCACGAGTCGAGGAGCGCCAAATTCGGAGGCAGGAACCACGCTCCCGGGAGGAGCTTTCAGAAACCGTTTCCAGACTGTAGCCGCTTTGGTCGCTTTCAAATATTTTCCAAGCCAGCTATCCGCCGAGGGCTGCTTCAGGTCATTCCCGTAGAGCGCGGAATGTACGTCTTTTAAAGTAGATAACTCTTCTGCTGCAAACGAGAGCGAACACTGGACGAAAAGAAAAAGCCCAAGAATCGTGAATTTGCGGATCATAGCATCTCCATCTGTAAGTATCGGCACAGGGAGAAAATAGAGTTTTTTGGTCAACTATACTATTGCGATTTACTAAACTTCACCCTCTTAAGTTTAGTAATCGATGAACTATCAAATATCTGATTTCACGAAGAAAAATGGATATTGGGTCGCAGGTTGTCGCCTGGTCGGCTCTCGAACTCACTTTTTTTCGTAACAACCGATGTCGGGAGCAGCACCTAGAAACGACAATCCCAGGTTAACCCCTTTGTCGATTACAGGCGACGACGCCTGCAGGTGAAAATCTGTTACTGACACAAATTGAGGATCTACACTCAAATTTGCACTATAAGTGTAATTGCTCGGATTTCCTGCCGGCCAATCCGGTAGGTTTCCATTTCCGTTTTGGTAAACATCGTTATTCGTCACAACCATGTTCGAAATATTGGTGGCGCCGTTACTGCCTTGGAGCCATGAACCTTGGAATCCACGCACAATATTGTTTCGGATGAAAATACCGCTGGCATTTCCCTTTGGCTGAGAAGAAAAATCGATCCCAAACCACGGTGACTGACCTGGTTTTGCTAGAATTGTATTATTATCAATATAGAGATTCCGAATATATGGATCATCGGTTCCTTCACTGATCACAAGTACCCCAGCACCAGCACCAACAATCCCGGCTCCAGGCTGGTAAATATTAGAGAACAAATTATTTCGAATAATATTGTCCGTCAGAGCGCTATACCCGCCGGGAGGTGCGGGGTACTGATAACCACCCGAGTTACCAGGACCTCGAGTATTAAACTGGACGCCTGTTGATGAGTTGTTAATGACGTTATTTTCGATAATCACGGACTGGGTCGCAAATTCGAGAATAATCCCGCATTCGAATTTCGTATTTAAAACCGCGTGATTGAGTGTGTTGTGGTGAATCCAAGCGGAGAAATCATACGAGCCTTTATAGTTATAGTTTAAGTCGATACTTCCTTGGATGTTGTTATTGTAGATTTCGAGTCCGGAAATATTAAAAAGCTCGATTGCAAAGTCCCAGTTCCCTCCCTCACCTGGGTAACTCGCATCGTAGGGTTTTTTCACAAGTGTGTTGTCATGAATTTTCACACCTCGTAACCAGCCATTTCCCCAAAGCTTAATTGGCCATCCATTTTTGAATTGTCCACGCTGATCCTGGATCAACGTATTATTGTAGATGTCCATTCCAAGTTGGCCGCCAATATTCAGGAGTCCTCGTCCATAACTGTTGTCCTGCGCGGCTGAGTTCAGAATCGTATTATTGTAGAATTTATTTCCGGTGGCGTAATGCCCTGGATCGGTCAACGGGTTTGCCAACCCATTCCCATCATAAATAACTCCGCGATCGCGAAAATTAATTACCTTCGTGTCATGAATGGTGACGTTACTTCGCCGAGTAATCCAGATCGCGACCCAAGTCTTAAAGTTGGTTTCGCTGACGTAATTTCCGTCCAGTGTAAGTTTCGAAATACTCTGATTTCCATTTACATCTTGATTGGAATCTAAGCTCAGGAGCGCAGACCAATCGCCCGCGACGGTGCTCTTAATGACCGTAACGTCAATTCCATCCCCTTCTATACTCACACCCGGCGATAAGTTCACGGTTTGTGTTTCAGTATAAGATCCGGAAAGCATGCGTATCGTTGAACCTGGCATACTCACGTTTGAGGCGGCTTTGAAAAGTGATTTCCATGGGCTAGTGCTGGTTCCATTCCCGCTGGAGTCATTTCCACTAGGACTCACGTAATAGACGACGCCACTTCCACCTGGAGTAGACGTTGGAGCGGGAGTACGGGTAGGCGTAGGTGTCGGTAAACGCGTCGGAGTCGGGGTTGGTGTTCGCGTTGGCGTTGGAGCAGGAATTCCGCTCGGCCTTGGAGTCGGTGTTGGCGCACGAGTCGGCGTGGGTACAGGAGTCAAAGACGGAACCGGAGTCGAGCTTGGAGCGGGAGATCCGCTTGGGGATGGATTCGGCGAATCCGAAGGATCCACCGGAACCTGCACACAGCCCGCGCCCATTAGCACTGCACAAATAAATGAGATGCGTAACAAATTTTTCATTTTGCCCCCACGGATCTACATCGCGATCGTAGATCGCCCGATTTCCTAGCCGCCTAAGTCAAAAACCAACTTGAATTAAATCCAGAAAAAGAGCCAAAATGTCCTGAATTTTTAGCCTCTAGTAAAACCAGTATGAGCGAATGCACTTCAAAGGACAATGTGTGATTTCCGACACAGCACGATTATCAATTTACAGGATGTGAAATTTTTCTACGTCGACTTCTTTACGCGAGGCTTGATTTTCGTGAACCACATTATTCAGAAAAACAAAGACTCTGTAGTGAATAACTGATTTGATGAATCACGAAGCTGAATGCGTGAGCCTTACCACTTCGGTCGCAATCGTAATCGCTGGACGAAGCAATGTGAGTGTTCACGATCTGAGCGTCGTAGACTTTCGGGAGGTCGGCGTAAATTTTTCTGGAATCGAAGCCTGGCTTGGTAACTCGGAACCGACGATCTACGCGACCGGGAATTCATTTTATAATAATACGGTTACGAATTGTTCGACTTACGTCGACCATCTGTTTGGGTCGGGTAACGTACAGTTTGGAGGCCAGAAGGGTTTCTTACTTCACGACAATGTGATCACTCAGCCGAGCCGCGGTAACGGCGGTCAGGGGATCGGTTGGCCCGTTAAGATGGCGAATGAAGGCTACATTAAGGGTTGCAAAGTCTACAATAATACTCTGATCAAGGAACCCTTCACAGGCGCTTATGGGGGTGATGATGGCTGGAACTTCGCGATGGAATTTTGGAATATCCAGGGCTTCGAGGTCTATAACAATCGAATTCAAGGGAATATCGATCACGCGAATACGACGAAAGGTGAATATGCTTACGGTGCGCACATCCACGATAACATATTTAGCGCAGCTGCGATCAGTCAACACTACGAAGAAGGTATCTTCCTCGAAACAGACACAAGTGACGTGCTGATTGAAAAAAATATTTTTCGGAATTTAGCCTCGGGAATTGGTTTTGCGCCCCATGATTATCGAAACGACGGAGTCGGAATTAACGTTCACCGCGTAACGATTCGAGATAATTTGTTCGAAAGCGTTGGATTCCTCGGAGGCAGTCAGGGCATCGGTATCCGTTGGCATGGGACGGATTCGAATCCCGTCACTTACGTGAGTGAGATATCGATTGATCATAATACGTTCACAGCGGCGTCGGGTTCGAACGCGGCCCTCGTCGCTATCGCCCTTCCTGGCTATCAAAGTGCAGTCGCAAATCAGATCAAAGTTAGGAACAATATCATTCGTGGATTTTGGTATGCTGCGATTCACGGAGCTGGCCCATACTTGGGCAGCGTGAACATCCAGAATAATGTACTCTTCCAAAATGGAAATAATGACGACCCCCTCTTTAGCGGTGGAGTAAATCCAAGTACCTACGTCTATCAGTCCACATTAAAACAAGATCCGCTGTTTGTTTCCGGCACCGACTTTCACCTTCAATCAAGCTCTCCCGCGATCAATGCGGGATTGAATCTTGGGCTTCCCTTTTTGGGTATGGCACCTGATATCGGCGCTTACGAGAAGCAATAGAGAAAAACATTCAGATTGATCTCTACGTCGCGTGCGAATGATCTGTAACGGCGGGATGGTCCGGGTTGAAAGCTGCGGGAACGGCGCTTCGAACCTTTGAGCGGACTGCACCACTCCGATTCCGACGGGTTGTGCGAACTCCGTCCACGTTTGCTTCGCTCGTTAGTTTCTAACCTGATTTACAAGCCACTGCTGAACCTCGGGCGACGCCCAGTGAGTGTCCCAACAGCCATGGCCGCAGTTATTGTTGTAGACTGAAAGTTTAAAATGTCCGGCGTAATTGGAGCACGCTTTGACCTTCGGCTCGAGCGGCTGCCAATCGTAGGCCTGAAAAACACCGTCGTTATTATTACCGAACGCCCAAACGGGGAAGGTCGCGAGGAGACAAGGGCTGTAGGTGAATGGATCTTCGTTGAACGCGCCCGGCATCGCACCGGCGAGAAGATCTGATGAGCTCGTGATGAGGTCGTTTACCGCCGCCCCCCCGGCCGAGAGTCCGGTTACAACGACGCGCTTTGGATCAATCTTGAATTTAGTGAGAGCATCCTCGATCAGGCGACGAGTGAGGCCCGCCTGCCACCAGGTGCTACCCGGGTTCGTTCCGGGAGGAGTCACCTGTCCAGCGATAACGATGGCCGGAAAAGTATTCGAGAGAGTAGTGTTCCACACCTGTTTGACGAAACCTTCCCTATTACCGCCAGGTGTCGTGTGATTCACGTCCATCACTGAGCCGCCGAGTCCATGAAAGGAAAATATGACCGGATAGAGCCTCGATGGATTTGTACCGTAGTCTTTGGGCAGGAACACGACGGCATCGTAATCAAAGTTTGCCGGATAGACCATTCCCCGCCTGAGCCAAAGTGAAATTTTTCCCGCGTTCGGATCGCCAACACCGGAGGTCGGAGTGGGCGCTGGAGTAGCAGTCGGAGCAGGTGCTCTCGTGGGAGTTGGAAACGGTGCGACCGTAGGACGTGGTGTGGAATCAGTCTGTATCACCGAAGGCGACGCACTGGGTTCATCCTCCGACGCTGGAAGCTGAACGCAGGCGTTTAACCAAACGACGCAAAAAACGATGAGTACTGAACGAAAACTTCTAGGTATGCCCTTCGACATCATAGCACCGCCCCAAACCACCATTATACAGAGGTTCGGATCTCAACCGCCAGTGTGTCTCCAATCACCCTCCGAATGACAGGGCGGCATCGCTTATGATTAAGTTGTGTGCTTTCTAATTTTCCCCCCGGCTAAAAAGTCCATAGCGGCATCAATGACATTTGGGTTTGAAATCGGAACCTGGGCCTGCGCAAAATTTTTTAACTGTGGAAACAGGTTTTCATTCAGACTGGACTCGAGAGTCACTAAATGGTCCGAAAAATTTCTTGAAGTCTGTAAAATACTAACGAGTGGCGGCACCTTGAATTTTACTCCACTCACTGCGACTTCTTTAGATCCTGTGGTCGACATGACCGTTTCACTAATACACGAAACGATGTCAGGTGGGATCTTCGAAATTTTTCCATTTTTAAAAATTTCAATCAATACTGCTGAAAACGCCATTTGAAGGCGAACGGGAAGACTTTCCCACCCCATCATTGTCATCACGCTCACGCTCAATAGCGACGAATTAAGTGCGGAGCGAAAACGTTCGGGCAAATCGTTTTTGAGTGCCATGAAAGGTCCTTCTAAATCTTTCGAGTGAAGAAAAAGCTTTATTGCAGCCTCAGTCAAGGTGACCGAGTAGCGGAATGCAACCGCATCCATTTTGAAACGACTCGTATAGAAAGTTATCGCGCTCTCAAGTTCATTCAGAACAGTCGCCCACTCCGAATGCTTCTTACTAGCCTCACGCTCGCTATAACATTCAATCTTTGATGCAAATCCAAAGAAACGAAAAGAATCTCTGGCTCGAATAAAAACACGATCAATTCCAGAGCGCTGTAGAGCGTCCGCCTGTTTTGCAGTAAGCGCCGCGCTCGACTCCGCTAAGCGCTCCGGTAAACCATGACTAATGTAGCGACTGCGACCGACGTCCTGTATGAGATAGAGTGGAAAACGAACCTCTTTTGCACCTGAAGCCAGTTCACTGATGGGAATCGGTATATAGGAAAATGATTGGTCCTTATTCTCTTCAGTATTTGAGCGCTCAGTTGACCGAAGGATAACATTTACCAGATCCTCGTGGGTAAACGGCTTTTTAAGAAGCGAACAAGCACCGATCCCTTCGGCTGCTTTTTCTGTCTGCTCCTCAGCCGAACCTGTCATGAGCGCAAATGGGACGGGTCGACCGCTCGCAGTAATTCCCGTTGAATCACACCAGCGGAGCAAATCAAAACCCGACTTCATCGGCATTTGGATATCGGAAAGAACAAAATCGACCGGCTGCTCTTTCAAAATTCGCGAGGCTTCATCTACGCCCTTTGCGACAAGAACTTTTGCACCATCTTTTTCAAGGCCCTTTTGAATGGTGTCGCGGAAATCGATATCATTTTCGACTACGAGCAGCCGCTTACTGCTAAGCAGCTTGGGGTGGGTCTCCAACATACGTACAACTCTCCTGAGACGCGGGGCTGGTTTTTATGCGCTTGTGCTATATGTTCTCACCGAGAAACCAACTCCGCAATTGAGCCAAAAAAGACACAGTCGGATAAGAAACTCATCGCCCGAGCAGGTTCGCCGGAGGCATTCCTCTCTATTTGACCCTCCCATAGTTCCGTTTCCCCACCCACCTGGGGCGCGTGGTTCGAGTGTTGATTCGCGTATTGTGCGTTTCCGTTTGCGACCGAAAGTGAAGCACGCTTAGTAAATTAACGTACTTTGTGAACCAATTCCAAACACCGCTTCTTAGGATCGGACAGACTCCGACCGATTGGGGCTGTCTTCAGTCCGACAGATGTCACATTCATCGAGCGAGATTTTGAAATCGCTTCGCGAACGCCATAACTCCAGCCTCTCGTAGTTTGGATTTTTGGAACGCCGATATACTTCTTAAAATAAGATTTAAACGTACGGTCAGAGAACTGCTCTAAAATAGCAGATGCCGATTTACCATTACGAGCAGGGGGGATAATCCAATCCATGCCCTCGAGTAAACCTCTTTTAAAGTGCGTCTCGATGCCCCGGTCAAGATAGGTGGCGCCGCGCTCATTATGGTACTGAGGTTTAAAAAATAAGGGGAATTGCTTCTTAGCAATTTCCATAAAATCATTTTTTAAACCTCTCAATGTTCTTAGGTCTGTATCAACGGCGACGCCACTTAAATCGCGAAATCCAAAACCCAGAACCCTATCATCCTTGATCTGGATCAACACATTTTGAGTATGGGGTTCTGGGATAAAACCATAATCCGAATAAAGACGAGCTAACCCCGCGATTAAAGGTTCTAGAATCGACGTCTTCGCGTACTCGATCGGATCTTCTCCGGCGACCCTAGCCAGACGAATCAGCAGCGGCTCGGCCCCATCCACCGAGGCGTAAAGTGAAAAAAACGGATGATAACCTGAAGCTACGTCACCCAGTTCCTTAAAGATTAAACCACATTCGTAACCTTCGACCACTAATCCTGCAGGCTCGAAAAAAGGCGTAAGTTTAATCTCTTCAAAATAGCGAGTCGGTATTTCTGAGAGGCCCTCGGACATCATGGTGGCATGCAAAACTTCTTCAGGCGGAATATTTCTCTTTACCGTACCGATCGTGCTCGCGAGTCCGGTTTTTGGAGAAAAGAGAGTGCCGTCTGGATTTGAAACCTTCCAAGCATAGAGAGAGCGACCCGATGCCAATGCAGTCGCAACGTAGCCGTCGTATTTGAGTGGATGCGTTCGCAACAATCCAGCGAAAGCGCTGAAACTTTGGGGGTGAATAAAAAAGCGATAACCGCCATTTGGCACCAAGGCTTCTGCCGGAAAAAAACGGCCTAATGCCTTCACCTCGTCCTCTTTCAGAGTGATATACGGGAGTTCAAAAATATTTTGTTCACTGGCTCGAAATACCCTATTGAGATCACTCTTCAGCGGCGAGTGGTAAACTTGAATCTTTCCCATTTCGTTCAAAACCTGTTCGTCATATATAATCTCTCGAACAGACTTCGGAAGTTCTAAGTCATTTCGAAGATGATAGCTTTCAAGTAATTTCTTTAATTTCCCGAAGGTAGGTTCATCCTCCGGCGCAGTGATTAAAAATTGTTTTCCCAGTGGAGAGTTGACTCGGATTCTACGATTACGCAGAATCTCCTTCTTCACCTCCTTGCGCGCGTCAAGATCTAAGTCGCCCTGAAAAAGCAGGTCGCGATAACATTCAACGAGCTGCTTCGAAGATGAGATTTGATCATTGGACTTGATCCAATCCTTTAATGTCAAATCGACGATCACCGCTGCAAGAGCCCTTTCCAAACTTTTCTTGGTTTGCTGAATTTCTGGAAGGGTGCGCGGCGCAGATGTTGGAATGTAAAGGATTCGCGTGAATACTTGATTACTTGAATTAAAACGACTTACCCATTCGAATTCGCGATTGAATGCATCCGTTACGGTCCTGACCTTAATTTGAAATCGGTAACTTCTTCGAACGAGGGAATATAAGTCATCGAGTTTCGTGTCTTTCTTGATCCAGAATTCAAACCAGCTCGGTGCTTCCGATTGGGCGAAAGTATCGACCGGGGATGCGAAAGAAACAGCTCGCTCTGTGACGGGCAGAAATGCGGACAAAACATAGCAGAGGGCCGCAATCATCGACGTCTGTAGTTTCCTAGCGTTTCTTTGCCTCAGCAGCACTACTTCAGTTTACTGTGTTTCGACAGCTGGGATAAGAATCAAAATAGGCAGAGAGACCGAAATCTGTGGGCAAACGGCTGACGAAGTTCGATGAAAATGGAATTACGTAAAAAAATTGACGGCGGTTCGTGTCTCGACCACAGGCAGGATCATGGCTCAGGTTTTGAGATTTCAGGCTAATCAAGTCGCGACACCACACTCTCTCGGTACCGTTCAAGTTCCTTAAGAACTCTCTGCGATATCAGAGCGAGAATTTCGAATCAGATTTCTTCCAGGGACTTCGCCGTTCATTTCGCTAAAACAAGTTCGAAGATCGAGAACATATCCTGTTCCCTGCATGGAGTTTTATAGAGCCCAAACGTAATATCCTGATGCTGCTTATGGATCGTAATTACGAATTTCTCGGGATCTTAGTCGATCAGGTGGGCCGCAGATTCGACCACTTTTGTGCCACCGCACGAGCTACAGAAGCCGCGCTTCTCACACGAGAACTCCAAGGTTTTTCGTCTCTACACGCCCAGCACACAACTCTCAGAAAATCGTGAGCTAAGGGCCCGCTGTCTAGCTTGAGTGCCAAACGTGTTTGGAAAAAAATGAGCGCAGGACTGTAAGCCGGGTTCTGTCTTCGCCACTGGTTACACATGCGCAACCGCTCGAACCGAGGTCCAAAACAGCTAGCAAACATGCGCAGCCCAATAACGGAGGCGACCATTCCTCTAGGCGTGCGATTGCTCGCACACTCAAGCAGCCTTACCCGGGGACTCGTCGATCCAAGCAGGATCATGGTCCCCCTATTTGGCCTTGCTCCAGGTAGGGTTTGCCGTGCCTCTGTTATCACTAACAGAGAGGTGAGCTCTTACCTCACCGTTTCGCCCTTACCGCTGCTGAAGTTTAACCCTCGGCAGAGGCGGTTTATTTTCTGTTGCACTATCCGTAACTGAACCGTCACCAGTTCAGCTCCTGGTCGTTAACCAGTACCTTGCTTTAAAAGTGGAGCCCGGACTTTCCTCTCGCGAGGTCCGCTACCGACCCTTGCCCTACCCAAGAGGATTTCTCCTCTCCAATAGTCTCCGAAATCGGGCGCTTCCTCACCGGCGATCGCCCGTCCTGCGCTCAGAAATGGGAGCTTACTCGAAAGGGGGCTCAGATGCATGAAAAACTCTAAAACTAGCCCAAATCCAGCCTCAAAGACCATAAAACGGGTCTGAGACCGCCCGCATCATAAAATTGACAATAATAATCAACTATTATAAAAGACCCACCTCAGTAAGGAGCTTCCTTGAAACCGATCCAACCTCGACTGCTCGTGGCCACACTTACCCTCATCGCGCTCACTTTCCTTCAGGTGGGCCACTCACGGGCACCTTTCAGTATCGCTTACGAAAAAACACTTTGGCCAAACAAGTCGGTCCGCGTTTGTTTTGGAAACGCTTCTCATTATTCGATGACCGGAATGCCTGCGATTGATTTTTCTCCAAACCAAAAAACTTCACTCAAAAACGGGGACGTCCTCGGTGAAATCCCCGCTGATATCCGCGCGAAAATAAAAACGATCATTCAAAAAGAATACACGCTCTCTAGGACCGGCATCCATTTCGTCGGCTGGGAAACCTGTGCACCCAATGCAGAGAATGCAGACGCCGTGATTTTGATGGGATCAAAAGATTTCAGCTTCGAATTCGACGGCTATGCAGCCGTCGGGCGAAATCTCGATGGAATTCACAATGCCGTCGAAAATCTCGAGAAAAAGGCCTTCGTTTATATGAACTATCCCGGAAGTTATCGGGGTAGCGCTACCATGCCCGATCAGGACTTCATGAACATCTTAGCGGTTCATGAGTTTGGGCACCTCGCCGGTCTAGCGCACGAAAACTTTCGGATCTCAAAGAAGAACCAAGACCCGAACTGTAAGCTCATCATGGATCAGTACGATGACTTCATTAATAATGAAGTGGTTGCGGACGAACCGAATGCAAATGACGGTAACCCCCGAGATGTGGTCATGGAAAACGTGATCGCCTACTCCAAATACGATCCAAACTCAGTCATGTCCTACTGTTATTGGGATGTGATGAGCCAAGTGACCGGACTTCGATTTAAAATCGACTCCACGCTCCCTGAAGAAAACAAATTTGAACCGAGCGAGAAGGGTACATTCGCACGAGGCGCGATCTACCTCGGCGACCCGACCCTCTACACAAAGAAAAAGCTCTCGCCGACCATCACCGAAATCCAAATTCGTCCCGGTCTAAGCGTGGGGGACGTTCATACCCTTCGTTGCCTTCATGGGGCCTACAAACCGGACGTAAAAGCCAAGAAATGCACGCCGGACTACGCACCCCTAAAGGACCCAGAGATCCTGAAGCTTGCCAACATGCGTTAATCATATTCAAGCGCGTTAAGCCTCTGTAAACCTTATTGGTTAAAAATATAACCCCACTCAGGATTGCCTGCGCCCTGCGCCTAGTGTTGCACTGTTATCAACAAGACATTTTAAACTTATGTCTCGTAGCCTCGAGGGGGAGTTTAGCGACTCCTCCTCGGGGTCCTCCAATCTCAATCCCCTGAAATTCCAAGTCTTTCCGAGCCGAAGCGCCGTCAAACTTATGCGCATTGTCTTTATCTGGTTTCGTCCTCTAAAATGGACGAAGGGGGAACTTTACTTATGAAGTTCATGACCATTGCCGCTCTACTGATCACCACTCCCGCGTTCGCAGCAATCTTTGATTCGATCGAAAGTGTCGACGTGATTCAGAAAGAAATTCAGGCAAAGAA
>CAYOJT010000021.1:0-4982 GCA_964404365.1 uncultured Bacteriovoracaceae bacterium | reverse complement strand
TCTTAAAGCCGGGTTTAAATTTTAGATTCTTCCCATCCTGATCTGCAGCACCATCTACCACAATTTGAATACCATCGATTAAGACGACCGCCGCACCCGCTCCTACTTCGTCGAACTTTTCGTTATTACTAAGCGCCGTGATTCCAATTTGAACGAAGTAAGCAGGGCTAAAGATCAGACCACCGATCCAATCTCCTGCGGAGCTTGGGCCATTAATCCCTTTCCGGGTGGCAATTCCTAACTCAAGGCTGAGAGGAGAAATCTCGAGCCCGATCCCACCATACACACGACTCTGATCCGTACCGCTTTGAGTTTTTCGATCCACGAATGCGCCGATACCTACGAAACCCAGGCCCGCCTGAAGGCCAGCGCAATAGGTTGGATCAACCCACACCTTGTCGGCTCCGCCTTGAAGTGAAAAATTAACACCGCTCGTTTGAGCCAATGCCGCGGGATTAGTAAAAAGTCCCAGGTAGCTAGAGGGCGCGGAAATGCTGCCACCCACGGTCACATCGGAATGAAAGTCTTTAGACTGAGACCTCTGAGCCGCATGCGACGGACTCACAAACAGGAGTGGAAAGAGTAAAAGCAAAACTGTGAACTGAGTTTTGAACATCGGGTGTTCTCCTTTTGACAGGCGCACTCCACTCGCCATACTTTAGGCCTATTCAATCAAGGAGGATTGTAAAATGAAAGCCCTGAAACGCCTTGCGTTACTATTGACGGTCTCCTTCTCGCTCTTAACCGAGGCCGCACCTCACGCTCAAAAAATAAACGTTCCTCACCTTGATCCTGAGATGACCGGTTTCGAATACCGTGAACTCTTTCAGAAAAATAATCTGCAAGTTTGGCCGAACGACACCCTGAGCGTCGTTCTTGAAACAGGGAAACGAAACCTCGAATTCTTCGATCACTTGAATTCACTTCGGCCATCACCAGATAAAATGGAACTTTGGACAGAAGCGAACACCATCGCCTATCCGATGAGCGCTCCATCCATCAATAATCGCGACATCATCCGCGGAAACTACGACACGCTCCTCCGCACCATGCCCGCCGATTTGAAAAAAATTCTAACGGGATCGGATCCCTTTCCAAACAGTTCAGGCCTTCCGGATGAAGAGTATTTAGAATGGTCTCGAAAACTCGATAAGACGTATCAGAGCGCGAGTCGATGGCTACTCATGGAACCTTATTTAGGTCTCTATGCACAGCGAGCGGAAGATGATGTGCGCGGATTTGCTTTCTTTCGCGATCATTCTTCAGAGGTAGCGAAACTCCCGAACTTTCACACCCTTCCGACGAGTGAGCAGGAAGGTCTGAAAAAATCTCTCGTCCAAGTGTGTTTGAACTCGGGAGAAAGCAGAAGAAACTGCGAAAAGAAACTCGACACGGCGATTACCGCTCAGAAAGTCCGAGACTTTTATACGAAGTATCTTCCGGACGCTGAGGCGAAGTGGAATAGTTTCTTTGAATTAGGTGCCGTGCGAAGCGATATCGTCTGGAATAGCTCCACCGGAATCAACGCGAGCATTCCGTTTCTCGAACCTGCAACGAGCGAAATTAAAAGCTGGCTTGCAGATAATATTCAAGACGAATGGAAATGGGCGGGGTTCCAGCTCCTCCTCGATTTTAAGCCAAGCGGTCAAATGCCGAACATTAGGTTCGTTCCTGGCGCGACGGCCCACGTGAATGGTCTCGGTGGAAACCAGATCACGATGGACGCTAATCGTGCGATTCAGCACTACAGCCAGCGCTGGACCATTCGCCATGAATTTGGGCATGTGCTCGGATTCCCCGATTGTTACGCGGAATTTTACGATGAAAATGATCGCGTCATGGTCAACTTCCAACTCGATATTACGAACCTGATGTGTTCCCGCCGCGGAAAACTGAAGGAAATTCACTTCCTGGAGATGGAAAAGAACTACAAACACTGATCGAAAGATCGTCGTAAATTCTTTTTAATTTCAACCGTTTATATTGACACCGCACGCGGGACTATGGAAAGTTTTCTCACCATGTTTCGCGTGCGTTTTTCACCCCGGTTTTCCGTAAAATTAGCAGCTATTTTCATCGGAGCGGCGTTCGCAACCGCATTGAATGTCCAAGGTGCGACGAACCTCCAGCCCTTAACCCTCGATGACTTGTATTCAACGGGTTCCGAGCGAAATGAATCTGTCCTTCAGGCAAAAGAAAAATACGAACAAGCAAGCGAAACAGTTTCCCAGGCTCGCGGCGGATTTTTTCCACAAATCAACCTGGTCGGAACCTATCAAAGGACTGATCCAGGAACGGTGAATTCAAGCGTTTCGTCTCTCTTTCCAGACCAACAAACAAATCTCAAACTCACCGGTAAACAATACCTGTTCCAAGGCGGCGCGGAGTACTTCACCTACAGCAGCTTTAACCACCTCGAAAGCGCAGCCGAACAAAATTTCATTTACGCGAAACAAAACTATTACCTCTCGCTTGCTCAAACTTATTTTGATGCCTTGAAATCTGAAAGTCAGCTCCGATACGCCGAAAGCGAAATCAAACTCTACTCCGACCAGGTCGCGGAACTGAAGAAGCGCGTTTCAATAGGCCGATCGAGGCCTTCTGAACTCATGGCATCGCAGTCTGCGCTCGCAAGCTCAGAGGCCCGGAAGAAGGCGCTTGAGAGTGAGCTTTTTTCTGAAAAAACAAACTTAAGAACCCTTTCGAAAATGGAAGGCGAAATTGCGCTCAAGGAAGCTCTCCCCTTTTCAAAAGATCTTTTGTCGCTGGAAGAATATCTAAAAGCTGCTGAAGAACGCCCGGACTTAAAATCTGCACTGCTCACCCGCGAAGCCGCAAATCGCGATCTGTGGGCAAAGCGAGCGGGGCATATGCCAACCCTCGATGTCAGCGGAAATTATTGGCTAAAACGCGAAGGCTCAAACGCAAACTCGAAGTGGGACGCGACACTCACCCTGACGCTTCCTATTTTCTCCGGAGGCATCACGCAGTCGAAGGTTCGCGCAGCCGCTTCCGTCTATCGTCAGGCTGAAGTCACTGCCACTCAACTTCAATTCCAGCTACGCGACGAAATTACCAACCTTTACGCCACATTAAAAAATTCAATCGAAGAAGTAAAATCACTCGAAAACGCCGTCGACCTTGCTCAAAAGTCGTTCGATCAAGTCTCGCACGACTATCGGTACGGCCTCAACACCTACCTCGATACACTTCAATCGCTGAAGAATCTTCAAGACTATCGAAAACAACTCGATGATGCGCGCTACCGCCATTATTCGGAGCGCGTTCGACTTGAAGTGCGCTGCGGTCGCCTCCCAAAAATTTAAGAGGACTCAAAATCCATTATGATGAAGTCACTGCCTAGCATCTCGATTCGGAACCCGGTTTTTGCTTGGATGTTGATGTCCTCACTCATTCTTTTCGGAGCCATCAGCTTTAATCGGATCGGCATCAGCCAGCTCCCAGATGTCGACTTCCCGATCATTACTGTCAGCGCTTCCCTCGAAGGTGCTGCACCGGAAATCATGGAGTCCTCCGTCATCGACGTTCTCGAGGGACAACTCACGACCGTTGAAGGCGTGAAATCGATGGAGTCGAAAGCAAAAACCGGCTCAGCGACCATCACGCTTGAGTTCGATATCGAGAGAAATATCGACATTGCACTACAGGATGTTCAGGCGAAAGTCGCTCAAGCGCAGCGCCGCTTACCGAAGGACCTCGATCCTCCAACTGTTTCAAAAACAAACCCCGAAGATCAGCCCATCCTTTGGATCGGCCTCACCAGCGAATCCATGACGAAACGTGAGTTCATGAAATTCGCTCGCGATTCGATTCGCGATCAATTCGCGATCGTTCCTGGCGTCGGGGACGTGTTCATGGGCGGATACGTGGATCCTGCGATGCGAATTTGGATCGATGGCGCGAAGCTTTCTAAGTATTCAATGACCGTGAACGACGTTCTCAACACCATCCAACAGGAACATGCCGAACCCCCTGCTGGGCGCGTAGAACAGGGTAGCGAAGAACTGAATGTCCGAACCCTGGGTGAAGCGAAAAACCAGGAAGAGTTTAAAAACCTGAGGGTCAATACACGGGGTGGCGGCCCCAACTACAATCCCGTCAGAATGGGCGACATCGTCGAGGTCGAAGCGGGACTCAGCGATCTCCGACGGATTTCGCGCGTTGATGGTGTCCCCTCCATTGGACTCGGTATTCGTAAGCAGCGTGGCGCAAACGCTGTGCAGGTAGCAAATCTAGTGCGGAAGAAAATGGAGGCGATTCAGAAGAATTTACCGAGCGGCGTTCAGATGAAGGTTGTCTTCGACAACACACAATTCATCAAAGAAGCTGTGCACGAATTAAATTTCACTTTGATCGTTTCAGCGCTCCTGACTTCAATTGTGATTTTCTTTTTCCTAGGATCTTTTGCTTCCACACTGAACGTTCTTCTTTCGATTCCTACGTCGATCGTAGGAACATTCATTGTTCTCTATTTTTCTAACTTCACACTGAATACATTCACGCTTTTGGGCTTGAGTCTCGCGATCGGAATCGTAGTCGATGACGCGATCATGGTGCTTGAAAACATTACGCGCCACCGTGAAATGGGAAAGAGCTCCCGACAAGCCGCGCTCGATGGCGCAAACCAAATCTATTTTGCTGCAGTAGCCGCTACGATTTCGATTGGGGCTATTTTCCTTCCGGTCGCTTTCATGAAGGGAGTCATTGGAAAATATTTCTTCCAATTCGGAATCACGATGACGGCGGCGGTTTTACTTTCACTCGTTGAAGCGGTGACCTTGACGCCGATGCGCGCGAACGCAATGGGAGGTGGATCACTCCATAAGGGTAAGCTTGGGGTCGCCATGGATAACCTGCTAGCGAGAGTGGTCAGCGCATACACTCGAGGACTTTCCTGGGCACTCAATCACCGCTGGAAAGTCGTACTCGGGTCGATTTTCTTTTTTATTTTGTCACTGAGC
>CAYOJT010000020.1:0-18406 GCA_964404365.1 uncultured Bacteriovoracaceae bacterium | reverse complement strand
CGCTGCGCGCGATTTCATCGGTCGGTATGCGCGTAACCGCTATCGAAGATGTGACTCCAATTCCACACAACGGCTGCCGCCCTCCAAAACGCCGCCGCGTCTAATCGAGATTAGGAAATTAGTGATTTATGGCACGTTATACTGGTTCAGTTTGTCGTCAATGCCGCCGCGAAAATCAAAAGCTCTTCTTGAAGGGCGATCGCTGCTACACAGAAAAATGCTCGTTCGAGCGCCGCGGATATCCGCCGGGACAGCACGGTCAAGGCCGTATCAAGTTCTCGGAATACGGACTCCAGCTTCGTGAGAAACAAAAGATCAAGCGCATGTACGGCTTGGGTGAATCCCAATTCCGTGGCTTGTTCGAAAAAGCTTCCACGAAAAAAGGAATCACCGGTAACCACCTCCTCACGATGCTTGAGCGTCGTTTGGACAACGTGATTTACCGCTCGGGTTTCGCGAACTCCCGCGCGGAAGCGCGTCAGCTCGTTCGTCACGGACATTTCGTGATTAACGGTAAAGTCGTGGATATCCCATCTTTCATGATCGACAAGGGCGACCTCATCGAAGTGAAAGAGAAGAGCCGCAACGTTGCTCGTATCGGTGGAGCAGTCGAAGGCGCAAAACGCCGCGAAATTCCACAATGGCTCGAGCTCGATGGTGCTAACTTTAAATCGCGCGTTCGCGATCTTCCGACCCGCGATGATGTCACGGCTCCGATGCAAGAACGCCTCGTGGTTGAGTTGTACTCGAAATAATTTTGAACTAGCGGGACCGATCGCTGCATGAAGCGACGATCGGTTGCCGTTTAACCTCTGATACTCCGCATGGCCAAAGCACGAAGCTTGGCGAGGGGTGATGGGAATAAGGAACGTAAAAATGGCAATGGGACTATTAGAAAAAAATTGGCGCGATCTGATTAAGCCGAAGGCTCTCGATGTGGATAAAGAATCCCTGACATCGGGCTACGGAAAATTCGTCGCAAAACCGCTTGAGCGCGGATACGGATTGACTCTCGGGAACTCGCTTCGCCGTGTTCTCCTTTCGTCTCTCCAAGGTGCTGCTGTCACCGGCGTGAAATTCGAAGGTGTTCTCCACGAATTCACCGCAATGCCAGACGTGACCGAAGACGTCGCAGAAATCATCCTAAACCTGAAAGAAGTTCGCTTTAAGCTTCACGCTGAAAGCGTCATCATCACGGTCGACAAAGTCGGTCCATGTGAAGTGAAAGCTTCTGACCTGGTTTGCTCCGATGCAGTTGAAGTTTTGAACCCAGATCAGCACTTGGCTACCTTGGGTAAAGGCGGAAAGCTCAAAGGCGAAATCAAAGTTTCCCGCGGCCGTGGATACGTGGCTGCTGAAAACAATAAAACCGAAGATATGGGCATTGGCTGGATTGCGATCGATGCATTCTTCTCCCCAATTCGCCGCGTGAACTACACGGTCACCCAATCCCGCGTCGGTCAGCGTACCGACTACGACAAGCTCACTCTCGAAGTGTGGTCGGATGGATCTGTGAAGCCTGAAGACTCTGTTGGATTGGCTTCCAAGATCTTGAAAGATCAGCTCGCTATCTTCTTGAATTTCGAAGAGGAAGAGGAACCAGTAGCGATGGTCGCAACGGAAACTTCTCCGCAATTCAATCCGAACCTCTATCGTTCGGTTGAAGAGCTCGAACTCTCCGTTCGTTCCGCGAACTGCCTCCAGAACGCGAACATCAAGTACATCTATGAACTCGTTCAGAAGACTGAAGCAGAGATGCTCAAGACCAAAAACTTTGGTCGTAAGTCCTTGAACGAAATCAAAGATATCTTGACCGAAATGGGCTTGAGCCTCGGTATGAAGCTCGACGGTTTCGTCGCTCCAACCAATCCTCCGAAACCAGCAGATAGCGATGTCGACGAAAGCCGCATCATGTCTGATCGTGAGAATGGTGAAGAGTTCGACGACATCGACGACGATATCGAAGATTAATTTTTAAGGAATGGTGGGCGGCAGATCCGCCGCCCACGCTTTAGTTGAAGAAGGGTATTTAGATTATGAAGCACGGAGTAGATGGCCGTAAATTTGGCCGAAACACTTCCCACCGCGTAGCGATGTTCAAGAACATGGCAAACTCGGTGATTCAACATGAACAAGTCGTGACGACGGTCCAGAAGGCGAAAGAAGTTCGCCGTGTTGTGGATCGCTTGATCACTCTCGCGAAAAAGGGCACGCCGGCTTCTCGCCGTCTCTGCTTCGATCGTACGCGTGACAACGCTGTTGTTGCTAAGCTCTGCAATGAACTTGCACCACGCTACAAGGCACGCGCTGGCGGATACACCCGAGTGTTGAAACTCTCGGATCGTCGCTGGGGCGATGCTGCTGAAATGGCAGTCATCCAACTCGTGGACGCAGTTCTCATTGAGCGTAAGAAGAAAGTAAAAGCGGAAGGAGAAGCTGCGGCTCCGACTCCAGCTGCTGATCCTTTCTCTCGTTTCCGCAAGATGCTCGGTAAGCACGCTGTGACCGGCTCTGCTGAGAAGGCTGCTGCACCTAAAAAAGAGAAAGCGCCAAAAGCTGAAAAGGCCGCAAAAGTAGAAAAGGCTCCTAAGAAAGCCGCTTCTAAGAAAAAAGACGCTTAATCTTTTAAGTGATTAAAAATTTAAAGGCCCGGACTCTGTTTGAGTTCGGGCCTTTTGTTTTTCGGGGGGGGCTGCTACTCCTGCGCGACGTTAATTTCGGCGCGGAGAGTGGGAGCTGTGTTTTCGGGCTGGAAGTAAAGAAGATCGATCGTTTTCTCGTCCATGTTCCAGTTTCTGGCTGGAATCGAGAGAGCCGATTCATTCATTTTTAAATTCATTCCTAAAAGTTTTTGAGTATTTGAAATTTGGTTCGCTACACGCGCGGGTCTGCGATCGGCAACATGAGTTTGGGAGACTACGTGAGGAAGTGGGGAATCCGCTTTCACGATTAAGGGATAGCTACTGGGATCGCTTTCGACGGTCGCTGTGTGAATCGGAAGGGCGAAACCGAGTGCGATGAAAAATGGGATCGGTTGAAACTTCTTGTTCGATGTGCCATGAGAATTTTTTCGAATCTTTTTCATAACCCCTTGGTGCTCCCTGATATGGAGTAGGTAATACAATGGGCGTGCCAGAAACGTGTTTTTGAAAAGTCCTTACAATTCACGGGATCAAGCTTGGGTGTGTCGTGTGTGACCTTGTTTCGAGGATGAGGGCTGACCAAACTTTCGACAGCTCATTTTCGGGTGAGAGAAAAAAGTGGCTGATTTGCTGTATTTTTGACGCATTTCGCCGATAATAGAAGGGATGGGGTTTGTAAGGTCATTATCTCGAGTGGCGCTTTCGCTTGTGCTTTCTGCGCAAGCTTTCGCGGGTCCGTCTCAATACGGCACGACTGCGACTACCGCGAATACGAAAGACGCGGTAGACCCTACCATTACAAACTTAGCGTGGCGTTACCGGCCGGCTAACTATACCCTCACTCTTCACCCCATCTACCCCCACAAGACGGTTTCTAAAATTGATGAAGCCATGAAGTATTCGAAAAACGACGATGATGTTCGTCGGGCGCTGGGCGCGTTCTGTAATAGCGGCGAGACGCATCATGATGGATTGATCGCCTGTGTAGAGCGACATAAGGATTTTCAAGGTCTTGCGCTTGCGCGGATTCGCGCGGCGATTGGATCCAACGAAGATCATATCGCGCGCCTCACCTCCGGTCGAAAATTCGACGGGACCGTGGAAGGCGATCAAGTGGTTGTCAATCTCGGTCAGAAGCCCGGACCTTACACGCCGGATATTCCGACCGTTTATGATCTTGAATCGGAGTATAAGAAGTCAGGAACCTTGGGAGGTCTTCCCGGGAATAAAGCTAAGTATAACGATCTTCGGAATGCTGCGAAGAAGTGGGTTCAAGAGCTCGCCATTCATGACCCGCAAGCAAAGGAAATTAAGTTTAAAGCCCCGGTCGCAGCAGATCCTCGCGATCCTGCTCTAAAAGACGAAAAGGTTGTGATGTTTGAACGCGGCCACGACGGTGAGGAAGTGAACGACTCGGACCTAAAAAAATACGTTCAAAAGAAGGCTGCTGATCTCGATCGTGACTTTAAGGACGCCGATCAGAACGGTAATAGCACCGAAAAAGAAAAACCATTCAATGCTAAGGCTATACAGACAGATGAGCGTCTGAATTACGAGGCTTATAAGGATGCGCGTGAGTCTCTGATTGGTGCGGTAGAAAAGACCTTCACGAACTCGAATGAAGTAGTCGATGTAAAATCAGCCGATAGGTACGGAAGTAAAGACGCTCTCAAAACACGGAAGTACGACGATAAAGATAAAATTCGCCGTCCGGCTTCTAATGCGTCGTCGCGTTACATCAAGTTTGATCTAACGACCTTCATGAAGACGATACAAAACGATTACAAATAACTAGATTTGACTGAGCCAAATCACAACGCGAGTTGTGCCGTTAGGAATCGGTTTCTTCGAGCGATTCTTATACCAGGTAAAAGCATCATTAAAATTAGCTGATGGATCGCTCTGTTGAGCGGCCACTTTTTCCAGATTCGATTTGATGCTCTGAACGGATGAGGTTGGGACGAGGATGTCGAACTGAATTCCTCCGGGCGCTTCCACGCCGCTAAATCCCGCAGTCGTGCTGGGTATCCCGATTTCCGCGAACGATTTCATGATTTTTGCGCGAACGAGTGAAGGGCTATCTGTCTTCACGTTGAAGCGCCAGATTTCACCTTTTCCGACGTGCATTTCTTCGTGGGTACTACCGACCTCTGCGTCGTCCTGGAACGTTTCGTGTTCCTCGCTTACGGCGTTGGGGTCGGCGTCAGCCTTTCCGCGGGCAAGCGGTACATCCGCCGTTTCATAATCCTCAGCGCGGATCATTTTTTCGAGTCGTTCATCTACACTTTTTTCATAAAGCATTCGAACCTGAGGGCCGAGCTGAACTCCCAGAATCACGACGCCGGCGATTAAAACCCCCTCGGTTAAGAGGCGCGTTGGGGCTGGAAGTTCTTTCCAGAAAAGTTTGAAGTTTTTCAGCCGAGATGCCACGGGTACACGAAATGCGAGTGGTCCCGCGCGAAGTTCTGGTGGCATTTGGGCGCGAGGCTGTTTTTGGAGCGTTTCAATGAGCGCCCGAATGTGGAGATTTTGGTTTCCACAATTGCGGCAGGTTTCCAGGTGGCTCTCGAAGTCCTGATGAGTTTTTGAACTCATTGAACCGTCGATCCAGTCGTTCAGCTGGTTTCTTGCCTCAAAGCATTCCATTTTCACCACTCCAAATCCATGATTCGAGCTGTCGGAATGCCGAGAGTCGCTGAAGCTTCAGGCTCTCTTCCGGTGACTCAAGAGCGGACGCAATTTCGATCATCGGAAAGCCATATTTATCGCGAAGCAGTAGGACGAATTGGGACTCCAGCGGAAGTCGATGGAAGTAGGAGTCGAAGTAGCGCATGCGGGCTTTTGGATCGGGATTTGAATCCAGCATGACTTGTTCAGCCGGCGTGAGTTCACGATGGGTCCTTCTTGCGAGTTTCTTTAGCTCGTAAAACGCGATTTGAAAAATCCAGGCGCGCTCGTGTTTTTCATAGCGACCGAGGAGCGCCTGGCGCTTCAAAGTTCTCAGAATCGATCGATAAGCTTCGGGTGCATCTGCGGAAGACCAGAGCAGGCTCTGGCAGAGGTCATAGAGTACGTCGCCGTAATTTCGATGTACGCGGTCAATCCACGATTCGGTGACAGCCTTCTGAGTTTCTTTCGACTCGACGGGCTTTGCCTTTTCCTCATTGTGGGGCTTTTTACGTTTTAAGATCACGGTGCCCTCAGTCTATCGAAGGAACGTGATTTTGTCAGGAGGAAGGTGAAGTTGATGATGCAGGGTGGAATAAAAGGGTGCTAATCCAGGGAATCGTCGTCGTCGGGGTCGTGCTGAAGCTTCAGGTAGATTTTCCAGCGCTCCGGCGTCTTCGAAATGCTCATTTGCACGGTCGTTGTTGGAAGCCAGTTCGGTCGAATCGGTTTTCGAATGAGATTCATACCGGCTTGGTTTGGGGTGCGACCGCCCTTTTTTTGGTTACACGGCTTACAGGCGGTCACGATGTTTTCCCAGGATTTATCGCCGCCCTGAACGACAGGCACGACGTGATCGAGAGTGAGGTGATTTTTTTGGAAACCGCGTCCGCAGTACTGGCATTTTTGGTTATCGCGGATAAAGACGTTGGCTCGTGAAAAGCGAACAATCTGTTTTTTCTTTTTTAGCGGTACGTATTCGAGGAGTCGAAGAACTGCGGGTACACGAATGGTGAGTCGTACGGAATGTATTTCTTTGTCTGAGTTTTCGATAACTTCAACTTTTCCCTGAAAAAGGAGTTGGATAGCACGTTGCCATGTGACTATTTGGATCGGCTCAAATGTGGCATTCAGCACCAAGGCATGCGCCATACTCTTATATTATACGGAGTTTCTATAATAATTCGCAACCCCCCGGCTGGATTCCCTATTTCTTAACGTTTTCTTGACGTTAGGAAGATTTGGCCTGGCCTTTTTCGGGCGTTCAAGTCATTTTTAGGGAGATGATGAAAAGCACGAAACATTTGAAATTCTTCGGTTTTGCGGCGTTTTTAGTTCTTCTTCTAGGACTTACTAGGGTGGGTTGTTTTGGAGCTTCGGAAAAACCCGCGAAAAACGCAAAAGGTTTACCGATGGCGCCCGAGTTTTCTTTGAAAGACTCGAAAGGTAAAACCGTCAGCCTTCAGGATTTCAAAGGCTCTACTGTTTTCATCCATTTTTGGGCATCCTGGTGCGCTCCTTGTGTTCCTGAAATTAAAGAAATTACTGCCGTTGCTAAAAGAACTTCGAAGGATGCCTCTGGAAAACCGGTGTATTGGATTTTCATTTCCGAGGATCCAAGCTTTGAAAAGGCGCGAAAGATCCTCGATGATTCTACACTTCCATCGCACATGATTTCTCTCCTCGATACGGAGGAGAAAACCGCGGCGAAATTTGGAACCTACCAATATCCTGAGACCTACATTCTCGATCGAGAGCACGCGATCATCGATAAGCGCATTGGTGCAGAAGACTGGCAGGATGAAGCCGGTCGCGTGATTTTGAAGCGCGCTCTCGGAATTTGATTTCCCCATCTCCTCTCTGCCGGATTAGAAAAAAGACCATCATTGAAGTGGGTTAGGTGCCTGCTTAACAATTGTTGATCTTTCTAACTGTCTGAAAACTATACAAAAACAGGGCTGAACAAATATTTGACGGTTATAGCCTAAAAGTTGATCAAAACAGTCCGAAAAGTATAAACGAGAGAAGGTATCCACCTATGATTAATTGGGAAGAGCTCAAGCACATTCACGTGATTCGTAAGCTCGAAACCATTCTAGCCCAATGGTTTAACACCGAAATTTTCTTCGTCGATGAACGCGGACAGGTTCGTAATTACGACCCTCAAGATAAGTCCCGCGAGTGGAAGAACCCTTTGGTGCGCGAATTTCTGCGCGACACCAGTCGTGAGAATTTTTGGAAGACGGTTGCGCTGACGAACGAAGAAGCCATCCGCTCTCAAAAAGGAAGTTTTATCACCAGCGGTCCATCGGGCGTGGAACAAGTCATTGTCGCTAGGGTCGCTCACGGTCAGGATTTTTACGGTTCAGTGTATGCGTTTTGTCACCTGGACAAGAAACCAGGCGCGCAGGATCTCGAACGAGCAAAATCCACTGTCCAATCGCATGGAGTTGATTGGATGGCGTTTGAACGGGGAATTTCTCAGCTTCGCGTTCTCGATGATGGTGAGCGCAAGTACATGCAGGAACTTGTCGCACTCGTAGCGGAAGAGATCGTGACTTACCATACAGAAATCGCGACCCGTCAGGAGCGTATCGATGCCTTGACCAGTGAAATCGGTAACCGCTACGCGTATGGAAACATGATCGGTAAAGCAAAACCGATGCAAGAACTCTATGCCGTGCTCGAGAAGATCAAAGCTTCCGATGCGACAGTTCTAGTGAACGGTGAAAACGGTACTGGTAAAGAGTTGATCGCAAAAGCCATCCATTACAATTCGCCTCGCAATGGTTTGGCGTTTGTAACGGTGAACTGCTCGGCTTTTAACGAAAACCTCTTAGACTCCGAACTTTTCGGACACGTGAAGGGTTCTTTCACGGGCGCCGTAAAAGATAAAAAAGGTCTTTTTGAAGTCGCTCATCGTGGAACCTTGTTCCTGGATGAGATCGGGGACATGAGTCCTTCGATGCAAGTGAAGCTCCTGCGTATTCTCCAGGAAGGAACTCTCACTCCAGTCGGGGGCACCGAACAACGTAAAGTCGATGTTCGGGTGGTTGCCGCTACCAATAAAGATCTGAAGGCGATGGTTGAAGAAGGAACGTTCCGGGAAGATTTGTACTACCGGATTAACGTGATCAACATCGTCGTCCCGCCACTTCGTGAGCGTAAAGAAGATATTCCACTTCTCATCGATCACTTCTTGTCGCGTGGTTGTAAGGAGAAAGGTGTTGCGTTGAAGCAACTCTCCAAACGCACCATGGAAAAAATTTACGATTATCCATGGCCAGGAAACATCCGTGAGCTTGAGAACGAAATGGAGCGCGTCGTAGTGCTCTCGGGACAAGATAAGGTTGTCGGTCCTGAACTGCTCTCCTCACGTATTCGTGAGCACGGCGAGAACGCAAAAGTTCAAGGCGTACGAGTTTCGGGTAAGTTGAAAGACGCACTCGAAGAGCTCGAACTCACAATGATCAAGGAAGGTTTGAAGCGCACCGGATGGAATAAATCCCGTCTGGCGAAGGAACTCGGAATCTCGCGCGCTGGATTGATCATGAAGGTCGAAAAATACGGGCTCGATAAGCGTAAAATCGCACGAGCCGCGGCACTCGCAGCCCAAGCGGGCGAGGCGCCGGAAGGACAATCAGGCGGAGAAGGCGAAGTCGCTTAACCTCCGAACCGAAAAGCTTGGTGCAACGCCTGGGCTGGCGAGCACCATGTACCCAAAGAGAACCCCGACTCTCCACCCGAGATCCTGTGTTTCTTATTTTTATCCAGAATACAAAATCAGAGATGCTGGAGACCCAGGCGTCGTGCCTTTCAGGTCCCCTTCGCTGCGCGAAGGGAAGCCATCCTGGCGACCTGAAGTCTCAGCATCTCCGATTTTGTATTCTGGATAAAAATAAGAAACACAGGATCTCGGGTTCACAGCGCTTTTGGGCAGTGGTTTGCTCCGTTCGAGTAAATGCACGGCTTGGAGCTTTAGACTAAACGCAAGGATCGGCGGTAAGTGCATCTCGCAATCCTGTTCCGAGCTTTTACCTCTTCTACAAATAATTAACTATCTTGCGGACTGACTGCAGCCATGGATGGCGATTGGCAGTCGAAGGGCAGGAAGCCCGTTCCGCCAAGATAGTTAATTATTTGTAGAAGAGGTAAAAACTCGGACCTCGGACTACCAGATGCCCTTACCGTATGGATATCGCCAGCCCTTAAACTTACGCCGCTTATCGAGATCGGCACTCGAATAACCGAAGTTCAGGCGGAAGAAACCCGTGTATTCCATGGAAGGATCAGGTCCCGATGCGCCCATGGAGGTGACGGATTGTCTTGCTGCCGATACTCCGAAATCGATTTCGGGAGTGATCGGGAATAAAAGTTGTGCCTCGAAGATGAGCGCGGTCGTGGTTGGATATTTATTGAAGGCCAGGTCCCGATAAATCCATTTCGAATAGCCCACTCCTAGAACAAGCTTCCAAAACTCAATTCGGAATGTTGGCGCCACGGTCATAAAAGATGCCCGGGTGCCACCGGGGTTACTTCCGGTCACGTAACGGGCTTGAGATGCGATCGAGAACAGGAGCCCGGTTGCGCTATTTTGAAGTTGGATTCCGAAGGTCACAGGGATTGAAGCACCGCTGAGACTTCCTGTGACGCCGGTGAGTGGAGAGGAATCCGAAACTTTCGCCAGTCCTGCACCGAATTCGAAATAGGTGGGGAGAGCCTCTGCATTTTGGGATGCGAGACTGACCAAGAGAAGTGCGGGGGTGATAGACGCTCGAAGGCGCTTCAGGACTCCCATACTCCTCAGGATAAAATCCTTTGATGCATTGCGAACAGGGGCAAAAGCTGCCCATCCGATATCACTCAGGAATTCGGTAAAGAATCGGGGCTAGTCACAGTGTTTTTCGGTGATTTTGTGAAGCGGATTTTCGTATCGTGATTCAAGGCGTCAAAAAACCTTTTTGATGGGCTTTCCCGCATGATCTCGCTATTTTTCGAAGAACTATGAACATCGAAGCTGGCTTAAAGGAACTTTCGGAAAAGTCGCGTCTTGCAGAACAAGGTGGTGGCGCGGATCGCATCGCAAAACAGCACGCCGCTGGGAAGCTCACCGCACGTGAGCGAATCGAACTGCTCATGGATCCGGGAAGTTTTGTTGAATTGGATAAGTTCGTTCAGCATCGCTGCGCGGATTTCGACATGCAAAACCATAAGTTTCTAAGCGACGGCGTAGTGACCGGTTTCGGTACCATTCAAGGTCGTACCGTTTACGTCTTCTCACAAGACTTCACCGTATTCGGTGGATCGCTCTCGGGAGCCCACGCCGCTAAGATTTGTAAGGTAATGGATCTTGCTCTCAAAGCAGGAGCGCCTGTCATAGGGCTGAATGATTCGGGTGGAGCTCGGATTCAGGAAGGCGTTGAGTCTCTCGGTGGATACGCAGAAATTTTTTGGAGAAATACACAGGCCTCAGGTGTCATCCCGCAGATTTCCGTAATCTTGGGGCCTTGTGCAGGCGGCGCAGTTTATAGCCCGGCGATTACTGATTTCATTTTCATGGTTCAAGACACCTCCTACATGTTTGTCACCGGACCAGACGTCATCAAGACCGTCACCCACGAAGACGTCACTAAGGAAGCGCTCGGTGGAGCAGAAACCCACGCTGAGAAAAGCGGTGTTTCTCATTTTGTCACTCCAAACGAAACAGAATGCTTAAAAGCAGTTCGGACTTTGTTGGGCTTCATCCCGTCGAATAATTTGGACTCCGCTCCCACACGCCCAAGTCCAGATGCCCTCGATCGTGCGTGCACGGAAATTTCTAAGCTCATGCCGGATTCACCGAATAAGCCGTACGACATGAAGGGCGTCATTTCGGATGTTGTCGATCAGGGAGAGTTTTTTGAGGTCCATGCAGGTTACGCAAAAAACATCGTGGTCGGATTCTCGCGCCTGGGTGGCCAGACCGTCGGTGTGATCGGTAACCAACCGAACCATCTGGCAGGTTGTCTCGACATTGCAGCGTCGCTAAAAGCCGCGCGATTTGTCCGGTTCTGTGACTCCTTCAATATTCCGCTGATTACCTTTGTGGATGTGCCGGGTTTCTTGCCAGGAACCCAACAGGAGTATGGCGGAATCATTAAGCACGGAGCAAAACTCCTCTACGCGTACGCCGAAGCGACGGTGCCGAAACTTACCGTGATCACGCGTAAGGCCTATGGCGGAGCCTATGACGTGATGGCATCGAAGCATATTCGAGCTGATTTCAATTTCGCATATCCCACCGCCGAAATTGCGGTTATGGGTCCGGATGGTGCGATCAATATCTTGTACCGAAAAGAAATTGCGGACGCCGAGAAGAAGGGGAAGCTTGCGGAGGAAAGAGCGCGGCTTTCAGATCAATACCGGAAGACTTTTGCGAATCCTTATAAGGCTGCTGAGCTTGGCTACATTGATGAGGTCATCGATCCGGTCGATACCCGTCGCCGTCTGATCCAAGGCTTGAAAGCTTTGGATGGAAAACGTGAACGTGGTCCTTCTCGCAAACACGGAAATATTCCACTGTGAGCGCCGTGATGAAAAAACGTGAACCCGTATTGATTGCAAACCGTGGCGAAATCGCGATCCGTGTGGCTCGTACGGCGAAGATGTTGGGTTTCCCGACGGTCGCTGTCTATTCAGAAGCGGATCGTTTTTCTGAACATGCTCGCTACTGTGATCAGGCGTATTTCATTGGGGGGGCTGCGCCGAAAGATTCTTATCTCAACGTTGAAAATGTGCTCGCTGCCGCAAAAAAAGCAGGAGCGCGCTATGTTCACCCTGGGTACGGATTTTTATCGGAACGTCCTCACTTTGTAGAGGCTTGTGAAAAGGCGGGACTGATCTTTGTCGGTCCTTCCGCCAGAAGTATGCAGGTCATGGGTGATAAGATCACTGCGCGCAAGACGATCGATGAATTAAAATTACCGCGTGTTCCCGGATCTCCTGGCGCAGTCAAAGATGGAAAAGAAGCTGCGAAGTTTGCAAAAGAAATTGGATATCCTGTCCTCCTGAAGGCTGCTGCAGGGGGCGGTGGAAAAGGGATGAGGCGTGTGGACGCGGAGAGCGAGATCCAATCCGCTTTTGAAGGCGCTTCACGAGAATCTCTATCAGCCTTCGGTGATGGCGCGATGTATGTTGAGAAACTGATTCTCGAGCCTCATCATGTTGAGATTCAAGTGTTTGGTGATGGTAAAGGTGGCGGTGTTCATCTGGGTGAGCGCGAGTGCTCGATTCAGCGTCGCCATCAAAAAGTTTTAGAAGAAAGCCCTGCACCGATTTTAAATCTCCATCCAAAAACTCGCGAAGCGATGTTTGAGACTGCAATTAAAATTACTTCACATATTCAGTATTCTGGGGCTGGAACACTGGAATTCATTGTGGATGGAAAAGGGAACTTCTACTTCCTCGAAATGAATACTCGTCTGCAAGTCGAGCATCCGGTCACGGAATGGGTAAATGGTGTCGACCTGGTCGCCATGCAGCTTCTGCTTGCGGCTGGAGAATTGCCACCTCTTAAGATTCCTGAGCGGAAGGGTTCGTCGATTGAGGTTCGTCTTTATGCCGAGGATCCTCAAAACTTTCTTCCAGCGCCGGGCCTCCTAGGTCGGATCCATTTTCCGTCTGGCCCGTTCGTTCGGGTCGACACTGCAATCACCGAAGCCGGTGAAGTATCCATGAACTATGATCCGATGATTGCGAAAATTTCGACTTGGGGCTCGACTCGAGAAGAAGCGATTTCGCGTATGCGAGTTGCTCTCGATGAAACGCGCGTTGAGCCGCCTAAAAAGCCCGATGGATCGAAGAAGGGCTCCTTGAAGACTAACTTGGAGTTCTTACAGCGGCTGTCACGAGACGAATTGGTCTTGAAGGGTGATACGACGACGGACTTAATCACGCGGCAGAAGTACTTGGTGTCGGATTACGTCGGTGAACCTTCGGTTGAGGAGGCGGTGGCGCTTTCACTGCATCAGCTCCTCGATCAGTCTTCGCTTGAGTCTGTTCAACGTTCAGGCGAGGAGCATTCCCGATTCGATGCTTGGAAATTAGCTTCTCGTCGCGAAGGAGTGCGCACATGAGCTCACTCAAAGGTGTTGTCGGCACGAAGAAAATCGTTTGGAAGAAGGTTCCGGCCGGCGCATCCGGGACTGGAGAAGTTCTCGTGGATGGGAAGTCGCTTCAGGTTTCCTGGAAGCGCGATCGCGACGGTCTTTGGATCGAGTTTCCGCATGGGATTTTCGGTTACGATGTCCTCGGAAACCTCGACGACGAAACGGGAATGACTTATCGCCTGAATGAGCGGGGTACGGACAGGCTGTTGACCGCACTGAAGTACAAGGGCGATGGAGAGACTGAGGCGGGTGCTGCGAGTTCGGGTAAAAAGAAAGCCGTCCGGGTCCGCGCGCAGATGCCTGGAAAAATCGTCCGTGTCCTTGTGAAAGCGGGTGAACGAGTTTCAAAAGATCAGCCGCTCCTGGTGATGGAAGCGATGAAAATGGAAAACGAAATTCGTTCGCCGAGTGAAGCTGTAGTGTCGGCTGTGAAAGTTGTCGAAGGTCAGGCCGTCGAGAGCGGAGCTGACCTGATCGCGTTGGGATAAAAATGGAAAAAAAATCGGGCTCTGGAAAAAAATCAGACGAAACAAAAGTTTTTCAGACGCGCTCGCAGATTCCTGTAAAGGAATTGTACACGAAGAGCGATTTACCCCAGGGATCCGAAGCGGACTGGTTGGGACAACCTGGCCAAGCGCCCTTCACACGCGGCGTTCAGAAGGACATGTACCGCGGACGGCTCTGGACCATGCGCCAGTACGCAGGCTTTGGAACGGCTGAGGAGTCGAATAAGCGATACCATTATCTCTTATCCCAAGGGACGATGGGTCTATCGGTAGCTTTCGATTTACCCACCCAGCTCGGTTATGACCCCGATAATGGTCGATCGAAGGGCGAAGTCGGGAAGGTCGGCGTTTCGATTTCGACTCTCGATGATATGCGAACGCTTTTTCGCGGGATCGATCTTTCTAAAGTCTCCACTTCGATGACGATTAACGCTACAGCATCTATCCTTCTCGCTTTTTACGTCATTGTGGCTGAGGAAAACGGCGCGAGCGCTTCGGAAATCCGCGGCACAGTTCAGAACGATGTTTTGAAAGAGTATATCGCGCGGGGAAATTACATTTATCCTGCGACCGGCGCGCTTAGGCTTACAACCGATATGTTCGAGTGGTGCTCGAAGCACACACCAAAATGGAATCCGATTTCGATCTCGGGCTATCACATTCGTGAAGCAGGATCGACTGCAGTGCAGGAGCTTGCTTTCACGTTTTCGAATGCGATCACTTATGTTGATTCGGCAGTGAAGCGTGGCTTGCCCGTCGATCAATTCGCAGGGCAGCTGAGTTTCTTCTTCAACGTTCACTCTGACTTTTTCGAAGAAATCGCGAAATTTAGGGCGGCGAGAAGAATTTGGACGAAAATCATGAAGGAGCGCTTTCAAGCAAAGGATCCCCGCTCCTGGATGCTTCGATTCCATTCACAAACCGCGGGTTCGACTCTGACTGCCCAGCAGCCGATGAATAACGTCGTTCGTGTAGCGATCCAAGCGCTGTCTTCCGTCTTGGGCGGTACCCAATCTCTGCACACGAACTCGCTCGATGAGGCGCTGGCCCTTCCAACTGAAGATTCTGCACGTCTTGCGCTTCGTACTCAGCAGCTCATCGCTCATGAAACGAATGTCACTCAAACAGTAGACCCACTCGCTGGCTCCTATTTTATCGAGAACCTCACGAACGAACTCGAAACGCGCGCCATGAAATACATCGACCAGATTGATGCCTTGGGTGGAACTGTGAAATGCATCGAGAATGGCTGGGTCCAGAATGAAATTCTGAATTCGGCCTATTCGGATCAACGTGCGATCGATCGGGGCGAAATCAAGATTGTCGGAGTGAACTGCTTTAAGGATGATCAAGCTGCGGCCCCCGTTGAGATCATGCGGATTCCACCGGAGCTTGAGAAATCAGCCGTCGATAAAGTAAAAGCTTACCGTGCGAAACGTGACCAGAAAGCCACCGAACGGGCGCTTGTGGCATTGGAAGACGGCGCGAAGGGTACTGGAAACCTCATGGCACTTGTGAAAGATGCTGCGCAGTCCGGTGCTACCTTGGGCGAGATCGCGGATTCGATGCGAAGGGTCTTCGGCCAGTTTACGGAACAGTCCGGGTTCTAGTTTTCTAAGGCATTTATCCGAGTGAATCGTTTCGCGCTTATGGAAACTTCATTGGCAGATCGGATAATTAGGCATAAAATTGGTCCATGCTAAAAAAACTCAGCCTTGCGTTGGTGTTTGGTTTTTTAATTCTAAATCTGAATGATGCAAAGGCGGCATTGTCTCCGCTGTCGATTTCGATCGTTCCTCCCATTCAATTTCCGCCTCAGGATTTTGCGATCGTTGGCGCGCGAGTGAGCCTGCTTTGGGGTAGCCATCGGAGCGTGGATGGATTTGACATCGGTGGACTTGGAAATATCACCAAACAGCACATGAATGGTGTGCAGGTTGCCGCCGGGATTAACTATAACGCTGGAACAACGACAGCGATTGGGTTGCAGGCTGCAGGTATTGCGAACATCAATATCAATAAGGCGAACGTGATCGGTGCTCAGGTCGCGCTCTATAACTCCAATCGTGCGGAATCTTCGATTGCAGGTATTGAGTTAGGTGCGGTCAATAATAGCCCGTTTACGAAAGTGATCGGAGTTCAGGCTGGAATCTATAACAAAGCCCACACCGTCTATGGATTTCAAATTGGTTTGATTAACGTTGCGGAGTCGCTCCACGGGTTTCAAATCGGTCTTGTGAACTTCAATAAGTCCGGTGTCTTTGAAGTTGCACCCATTCTGAACTTCGGCTTCTAAATCCAATTATTCGGTAATTTTTTTAACGAGTGCCTGATTCTCGGCTGTACCGACACGCGAGGATGCACCTCGTGAATCAATTTTCACGTATTCGCCTAAAAATTCTTTTTTGTATTCTTGGAGAAATTGAGCCGATTCGATGACGCGATCAGGGGAAAGTTTTCCGTCATCCAGTGCTTTGAGAAGAGCCGCATACGCGTGGCGAGCAGCCTTTTCTGAACGATAACAAAGCAAATCGCAGCCCGCTTCAATCGCAAGTCTCGGTGCTTCTTCGGCTCCGAAGTGGTCAGTGACCGCTTTCATTTCCATATCGTCAGAAATGACTGCGCCTGAATAGCGAAGCTCGTCGCGTAAAATTCCCTGAAGCGTTTTTTTCGAAAATGTAGCTGGATAATCTGGGTCAAGATTGGGGTTCACAATATGAGCAGTCATCACAAAGCGGCAACCCGCCCGAAATCCCTTTTGAAATGGCCGAAATTCGCGATTTTGGAGTGTTTCTAAAGTGACATCTACCTTCGGTAATTCGAAATGAGAGTCGACGGATGTGTCGCCATGCCCGGGAAAATGTTTCACGCAAGGGGCGACGCCAGCACTCAGGTGCCCACGCACAACGGCGGTTACCATTTTTGAAACCCGTTCATCGGTGGAGCCGTATGCACGCGAGCCGATTACAGGATTCTTCGGGTTCGAATTGATATCGGCGACAGGAGCGAAGTTCACGTTGACACCGACGGAACTGAGTTCCTTCCCGATCATCTCCGAAAGTTCGAAAGTCAGCTTCGGACTGTCCTTTTTCCCGACAACTTCGGCTTCTGGAATTTTAGTGAAGTGGGTCTTGAATCTTTGAACTCGTCCACCTTCGTAGTCGACGCAGATCCAGAGTGGAAGTTTTCCGTGACGACAATCCTGGACAGAATGGATGAGGTCGGTGATTTGTTCCGGGTTTTCGTAGTTCGGAGTGAATAGAACAACGCCGCCAATTTTTGCTTGAGAGAGAAAGGCCGACGTTTCGTCGTCTAATTCGGTTCCCGAAAAACCGATGAGGAAGAGTTCGCCGAGGAGGTCTTTTGCTTGTTCAATTTTATTGGACATGGTTTCCAATCTATTCTAGCAGACGAGGCGCTTAAGTCGAAATCGAGTTTCGACTTTTTCCCTGGTCAGCAAGCGCCTGGATACAATAGAGCGTCAAAAAGAGCGGCACTCCGACTAAGACAGTCAGGTGAGGAGCCTCCACCAAATAATCCTTACCGATCGCAAGGAGCGCGCCCCAGGATGGGTCGCCGGGCTGAATACCCAAATTCAGAAATGAGAGTGTCGTTTCTAAAATAATTGCCTGTGAGATGAGAAAAGGGAGCTTAATGCGGAGATGGTCCAAAAGTTCGGGCAGTATCTGAGAGCGAAAAACTCGCCATTTACCAGCGCCTAAAGCGAAAGAAGCAGCCACGGAGTCAGAGATCCAAGTGTCGTCCGAACGTCCCATCAGGTACCGGACGAGGCCGGGTAGAGCGCCTAATGTAATGGCAAGAAGCAGAGTTCCAGGTCCACTCCCGCGAGCTGCTTGGAATGCGAGCGCAAGCAGGATCGACGGAAAGGCGATGAGGAAATCGAACAATTTTCTAATTAATTTCCCGAGACTCACTGGCAGCGCAGGTGTTAGACCCGCGACTAAGATCGAGGCGGGAATCAGTATAAACGTTGAAGCGATAGCCAGTTTAATGCTCGTCAGCGAGGCAGAGAGATTCAGAGGGAGTAAGGCACGACCAAACGGATCTGTTCCCCAGGAAAATATTCCGCTCGGTTCGCGGAGTATCTGAGAGAGATCGATCTGCGGAGTATGAACGAAGAGAGCAGCGACGCACCAGGTGAACAGCCAGGTGATGGAAAGCCACTTTGTGATGCGTCGATTTTTACGCATTCTCACGCTCACGAAGTTTAGGTTGAAGTAATCGGTGAAGGAAATCTCCCAGAGCATTTCCAGATAAAATAAAAACCGAAGTTAGAAAAAGGGTCGCTTCGATGAGAGGGTAGTCTCGTTTGAACAGACTATCGACAAAGAGCGATCCGAGCCCAGGCCAGTCAAAAAGTGTTTCCGTGACGACCGCGCCCGCGAAGAGCGAACCGAGTTGAGTACCAAAATAAGAGGCCAGC
>CAYOJT010000019.1:0-19058 GCA_964404365.1 uncultured Bacteriovoracaceae bacterium | reverse complement strand
AGTTCAAACGGAATCGTGATGGAAACGGGATGCTGAAGGCGGCCACGCTGATCGCTCATAACTTGGGCGATCTGGATCGCGTGATCGACCTTTGGGGTTTGAAAGAAGAAGATCCGCTTTACGAGTTTGCGTACAAGGCAGCGAACTGCGAGGGCGCTCGTGCGCTCCGATTCAGCGGAGCGCTTGCAGAGGCAGGACGCCTCAATAAAGCGCTCATGGCGCCTGAGAATCATCGGCACCTGCCGCTCCGTTCGCCGAAGGCACTTCGAAAGAGTTCGGATTTCTTACTGCCGATTGCTCCATTTTTTGATGAATGGGGGGCTACGCTTGCTCGTCACCCAGGTTTATCGCCAGAGGAACTCGCGGAGATTGTCGAAGCTCTTTATCAGGGCTGGGAGCGCGTGAAGGGTCCCGAGGGAAAGACCGTTACGTACGCGTACCCGCGCGCTGTGGCTGGCATTTTAGAAAACTTCCCAGGCGGAATGAATCAGCTGGGGAATCTCCTCCCCACGAAGGTAGAGCGGAACCTTCGCTCGGGACTTTTCCGTTCGCTCGTTTCCATCTCTCAGCGTCGCTTTGAAGAACAGTGGTGCCAGATGGCGCTCAATTTCACGAAGTGATGCTCACGTGCGCCTTTCCCCAACCGAGGGGTCGCATAAACTACAAAAAAGATATTAATTTCAGATAGTTGAATCCATTCTGAGATTATCGCATTGCGTTGACTCTCTGCGAAAACTCTGAGATAGATCGCGGACTTATGACCGAAATGCTCACGACCGACGTTACGAGTTTGAGTCCGATATCGTCTGCGCCGACTGGCACTCCCGGGGCTGCTTCATTGCTGCCCGGAATGTCGGGAAGCCGAATGACTCAAAGTTTATTCGCGCAGTTTGCGGGGAAGCTCGGGGGATACCCATTCGTCAAAGTCGTCGTCGATCGCCACAACGGTGCCGTGCATTTTCTGAACAACAACCGCTACCAATTTCACGCCGACTACACGGGCGAACAGATCCTCGACATGAAGCCCGGTGAAGTGGAAGCAGATATCGACGCTTTTAACCAGTCGGTTTACTTCAGTCCCGATCGCCGTTTCTTCTTTGGGATCGTATCGCTTCAGAAAAACGATACGGGGGGGCCAGATCCTCGCTTTTACACACTCGAAACCGTCGAAGTCGACACGATGGACTCGAAGATGGTGCTCGAATTTTTCGACATCATTCGATTTCACTTAGAGGCCACTATTCCGCTTCTGTTTAAGCCGGCGAACACGAACCAAGAGAAAATCGTTCAAGACATCGACGCCGCTCGTTTGCCTCGCATTTTTTCGCATGAGCTTTTCGCTAAAGCGCGTTTCATCGCGCTGAACCCCGGTAAGTCGATCGGCCGACTTCGCGCTTTTAAATCAGAGATGGATTACCGACGAGCTGCAGGATCGATCGAGTGGTTTGATATCGTCGTCATGCACCGAGTGCCGGACGATATTCCTCGAATCTCCGGAATCATCAACGCTCACCATACGACTCCGCTCTCTCACACGAACGTTTTGGCGAGCGGGTGGAAGATTCCGAACTGCATCCAGATCGGTATTTTCGATTTCATCGAGAAGGAAAGACTCCACGAACAATGGGTCGAATACTCGGTGGATGCCACAGGAAGTGAAGTCATTTTGAAGAAAGCAGACAAGCCTGGCGATATGACTCAGAAGCCAGCTTGGACCATTCACCGAATTCAGCTGGAAGCGCCAGAAATCGCGAACACGCCGATTCTGTCGCTCGATGATTTAAGAGCAACCGATCGCTATAAGTACGGCACAAAAGCCGCGAACCTCGGCGAGATTCGTTACGTCCTGATGAATGGTTCAGAGCGAATGCTCGGTTTTTACCGTGTTCGCCGCCCACCACGCGAAAATCTCATTCCCTATCTCGCAAAATTTTTAAAGGTTCCTGAAACCGCCGATATGGCGCGTGCAGCTTATCAATTCTTGAAGTCGACGATCTACGTCCCGCGCGGGATCGCGATTCCGTTTTCAGTACAGCAGGAGTTTTTGGAAAGTAGTCCTCAGATCCAACAGGCGATTGGTAAGCTGAAGATGGCTCTCGAGCTGAACGCCTCTGAAATCGAGCCGATCAGTCTTAAACTTCAGCAGATGATCCGTCAGGTTCGCATGCCGGATAAGATCCGAAATCGGATCGACGATTGTATTGGAAAGCACCTGTCCGGCGTTTCCAGTTTCGTCGTTCGTTCGAGCTCAAACGCAGAGGACCTTCAAGGCTTCTCCGCTGCAGGAATCTACGAATCCGTCAGTTCACAGACGACGGCAGAGGGGATTTTTAGCTCCATTAAAGAAGTGTGGAGTTCACTCCTTTCGCCTCGCTCAGTTCGCCTCCGTCAACAAGTCGGAATTTCTCTCGACGACTGTTACATGGGTGTGATCATCCAAGAACAAGCGCACAACGAAATGGGCGGCGTGCTCGTCACGACAAACCCGATGAAAAAGGGTGATTTCCGAAACGTCTACATGAACGTGGCACCGAAAACGGCCGAAAGCGTCGTCCAGGGTTCTGTCCTTCCGATTCAAATGATGTTCTCCACCGTTGAGGGTGGGGGACGTACGATGAGTCTGGGAGACTTCGGGAAAGAACTGGGAAGTGAACAAATCGAGGTTCTTCAGAAGCTTGCGTTTGCGGGTCGTCTCCTTCAGTCGCACTTCTCGCCGGATTACACCTTCAATCATCCAGTCGATATTGAATGGGTGGCAGGCGTGGATGGGATCGCCCTCCTCCAGATTCGTCCCTATTCCGAGTAATTGATCCATGAGTAAGAACATGGATGAGAAACAGAAAACGAAACTGGTTCGTCGTTATTATGCGTTCCAGTTCTTTTTTGGGCTCCTCATCTGGACGCCGATTTTTTTCGAGTTTCATAAGCGCGTGGGTCTGAGTGGCCCCGAGATTTTCAAGATCCAGAGCATCTACTACATCGTGTTCTGCGTGGCAGAGATTCCGACCGGGTATTTTGCGGACCGTTTCGGGTATCTGCGATCCATGAAACTCGGGGCAGCGCTCTTAATCATCTCGAACCTGCTTCCGGTCCTTTATCCTCATTACAGTGGATTATTATGGCATTGGCTCGCCTTAGCGGCTGCGCGCTCATTCATTTCAGGTGCGAGTGCTGCTTATCTGTACGAATTCTTGAGGCGATACGGGCTTGCGGACGAATTTAAGAAGATCGAGGGGAATGCACGCGCAGTTTCACTCTATGGGCGAATCGGCTGTTTCGCATCAGTCGGTTTTTTGATGAATTGGAATCTGTATTTGCCGTATTGGATTACCGTTTTCACGGCGGGAATCTCGCTCTACATCGCATTTCGTCTACCGAAACTTGTTCTGGCAGAAGGGGAAGAGCAAACTAATAGTTTTCGAGATAAGCGCGTGACCTTGAAAGCAGGTCTCGGACTTGTTTCACAAGCTCCGCATCTCATCTTCCTCATCTTTCAAGGTGTCGTGATCTTCGTGCTTGCCCGTCTCGTGCAGGTTAATCTCTATCAGCCGATCCTGGAGATGAAGGAGTTTAAGGTTGGTTTTTACGGCGTTATCATGGGCGGCGTGATGCTATCTGAGGCTCTGGGTGCGGGAAACGCTGCATGGATGAGAAAGCGGTTTAACGACCTGGATTCTGTCTTCTTACTGAGCGTCTTGATGGGGTTTTCCACTCTTCTCATTCCGTATTTCGGGATGTTCGGGACGCTCGTCTTACTTTTTGTTTTTAGTTTCGCAACCGGCCTCAGTTACCCGATTCAGAAACAGCTCATGAACGATGCCGTTCCGGATCCAAAATACAGAGCGACGATTTTATCGATCGAAAGTATTGTGGATCGTGCCTTTTCGGCGCTCGTGGTTTGGGCGCTCGAAAAAGTCGCTCACGATGAGAACGACGTAGGCCATCTCCTTGAAATGGCCTTCTTAAATGTCCGTTCACCGATGGAAAAATTCATCATCATTTCAGGCGCAGCGAGCGTTTTTATGATGTTGATTCTCTGGTTGATTTCTAAAAGGAAAAAAAATCAGTAACCCAGCTCGAAAAGTGAATCGATTTCGGCCTGAATGCGCTCGGCCAGCCGTTTATTTCCTCGAATAAAATCCCATGCACTCGGATCGTCCACCCAGTCACGAATGGTAACGATCCCACTTTGCATGAGCAGGTCCGCCATTTTTTTCGGGAGCGTCGTAAGAGCAGTCAGGGGAATAAGGCCCGAAACCTCTAATCGACGGGCAAGCGAGTTTTTCTCCGGATAAGTCCATCCGATCAGCTCTAATCCTGCGCAGCTTCCGTATTTTATGGCATCGGTCGAAAAGCGCGTATTCGTGATGAGTGCGAACGTATCGTGCCTGGAGTCCTCACGATCCGCGTTGTTTAAGTCCTCAGAGCGAGCTTTCACGTAGAGCGCGACCTTCAGGTCACAAACCATTCCCGGGGAGTTATGGAACTTGCATTCCATGAAGGTAGTTTTCCCATCTTTTCGCGCGATCACATCGATCTCATGCGAAACGCAGAGTCCAGGACGTGTGCGATTAACCTGAACCTGATAGCCCTCGGATTCGTAGAGCTGGCCGATCAGCTTCTCAAACGGAAATCCAGTCGGACCGAGTCGTTGAACGGATTGAGCTAAGTTATATCGAGTCGCAGCCGTAGGGGCGGCATTCTTCAGGCGGGCTAAAACCAGTGAGCGGATATCGCTCGTTGAAAAATCGGAGGGCCGCTCCCTCTGAATCGAATCCCGAATGTCGACCGCGATCCGGTTTGCTTCGGTTCTCGGAGTCCCGCACCGAAGCAGCGATGAACGAAGCTTTTTCGAAGAAAAACGCTCTAAAAGTCCGCTCGACTTGCGGATCCTGACCTGCGGGGAAACGACCAGGCGTCTCCGATTACGGTGATGTCGCTTACTCATATTCCCGAAGTACGATGTACACTAATTTCGGGGTGCAGGTGATGCGGGCATCACTGCAGAGAGCGACTCTAGGCGATTCATGCGCTCCTTCACCGACTCAGGAACCGAAGTTCCGCCGCTGCCGGTATACCCCAAAATCACGTTTTCTTCGTATCTGCGGTAACAAAACTGAGCGATTTCGGTATGCGGGAGTTTTCTCACACAAGCTTCATAGTAGTTCTGATGAAGGTTCTCACGCTTGAGCGGGTTTAAAACCTCATAGGACATTCCTGCCATGAAGAACGCGTCTGCGAGAACTTTCGGATCCTGCGCCACCTGAAGGAGGTCGTGAATGACGGCAGAACTTCGTAAATAGAGAATGTCCGCGCTTCGATCCATCATGAACTGCTGAGTTTCTTTCGCTTTCGCCATGAGGCGCATCGCTTCGGAGCGAAGGGAATCTTCGGTTTTCGAAGGATTCGGAGCCTCGGCCTTCCATTCCGTAATAGACTTCTTCCACGCTTTTGCATCGAGGAGGAGGTACTGGGGCGCATTCTTAGCTTTCAAAATGTTATCCACGATTTTTTCCGCAAGCGCCGGACTGCGCTCAGCACGAACCGCGATCATGAGACTGCTCTCGATCGCACGACGCCATTCCCAGTGGTCAGCTTCGGGCGCTTTTGGATCTTCGATGATTCCATTGAACTCGGCGAGTGCGCGCTGAAACTGGCGAGTGGCTGCGAAAAATTCACCGCGCTCGAAGCGGGTGAGGGCCGGACCAATCGGCTCAAGAGCCAGCTCCTTAAAGTGAGCCCCTGAAGTGTTCCGCGTGTGGCAGCTTACGCAGTAGGATGGGACGGTTCGAAGTACCGTTCTCGCATATTCGCGGTTTCCGCTTTTCAAAGCGGCGACCGCATCTTTTGTTTCTTGAGCCAGGAGCCCATTCACGATCTTAAGCGTGGGGTCCGAGTCAGGAGCGGTCACGACTTTGCTCGAAAGTTCGTGAGAGAGGCTCGCAAGCTTCTCTGCATTATTCAGGATCTTTGCTTTATTCTTCGGATCATTGAATCTGCGATCACTCGTGATGTCCGTTAAGAGCTCAGACAGCGTTTGATAGAGACCCTGCATTCTTACCCGCCAGCCGGCAGAGGATTTGGCATCTGCGTTTTTTGAAGCGGCTGATGAAGTTTCATTGGCGCCTTGGGATAGGGACACACACGATAAACCTACGAGTAAAGCAATTATTCCTATTTTTCGCATCCGAGTCTCCTTACTCGTTTCAAAATCAAGCAGCTAGATCTGTGCAGATTTTAGACTCTTCATTCCTCTTGAGGCAAGTATCCTTAAATAACCTTTGCTGATTTTTAGTGCAGACGAGTTTCGAAGATTTCACCCAAAACCCGCATGGCATCGGTGCTCGTGAAAATTCCGACGAGCTTATGATTTTGAACAATTACCGCGCTCCCAATTTTCTTTTCTGCCATCTGTGCGACGACTTCGTTCAGTGGGGCAGTCGGTTCTGTGATGTAGACCTCTTCAGTCGAAATTTCGTCGATTGTCGTTTTCGTTGGATCGACGCCTTGAATCCCGAGAGCCAATTTTACGTCGCGATCCGATAAGATACCAACCAGCTTCCCGCCCTTCAGAACAGGTAAATGGCGGATCGAGTATTTCGTCATCATCTCCTGAGCCACCTCCAGTCGCTGCTCTGAGCCAATGGAGTGCGGCGTCGTGCTCATGTATTTCTGGATCATGGGAATGGCCTTCATAGGAAACCTCTTTCTTCCGTCTATACTCTCGCCCAGGCGCCCTTCCTGACATGACAGCGGTCATATTTGGTGATATTTTCACCGTGGAATGTCTGATTTTAAGAATTCACCCAAGAAAACGGCCCCAAGCACAGCGAGTGCGATGGGTCTTTCATCAAGCGCCTCCCTCCGTGTTTTAGGGGGGGCGTCAGCGTGTGAAAACTGCGATAGTCGGCATAAGGGTTTCTTCTGCGATTCCTCGAACGACGCTTTAAGCGAAGTCGATTCAGCAAAGCACTTCCGCGAATTTAAGCCTGGCGAAACCGTCTTTCAGCTCGGGGCCGTGCCTGAGGGTATTTACTGTTTGAAAAAGGGTGCAGTGAAGATCGAGGCCGTAGGCGATAATGGTCAAGCGCATTTGCTACATATTGTCAACGCTGGCGGTGTTCTTGGACTTCGAGCCTCGCTGGATAATCAACCCTATGAAGCCAACGCGGTTGCGATCCAGCCGACGGAACTTTGTTTCATTCCTAGAGCCGTTTTTATGCGTCTTTTGCAAAAAGACCCAACCATAGCATTGAACGCGCTTCGAACAGTGACTTTTGAACTCCATGAGATGGAAAGACGTTTTTGTCACGCAACTGATCTAACGGCAGTGGAGCGTATTGCTGAGGCGCTTTTGCATTTGAAAGATCGTTTCGAAGCTCAGCAGTGGTCTCGGCGTGAATTCGCAGAATGGGCAAGTACGACGACCGAGACTGTGATACGAACGCTCGCGCAATTTGAAAAAGAAGGCCTCATTGCGTTGGATGGAAAACGCATCACGTTGAAAAACCGCCGCGGTCTTCTCGAAAAAGCACGAATCTTTGTCTAATCCAGCACAGGATTTGGGATGTCAGAACCCTCTGGTTTTTTACGCTTTAAAATCATCATTAAAATCAATTAGTTACAGATTATCCGATTTTCAATCGCGTATGACAGCCGTCATAACGGGAGTTAGGACGCTCTGGCATTCTCTGATTATGCCCGCATCAAATGTGATCCTGCTTCAACCTGAAAAGGCGAATTCTACCGGCGTTCCGGGTGACCTTCAGGCTGCGCGGATCAATTCCGCGCCCGAAAACTGTATTCACTGCGGAGATCGCATTCCCAGCGCGAGGCTTAGAGCCGAAAGCAAAGAAAAATCTGAGTTTTGTTGTGACGGATGCGCGGCCGTTTATAGCTTCTTAAAAGAACGGAAACTCAGCCGCGACTACTACTCGCTTCGCGGGTCGAATCGTCCGACTTACAAACCTAAACTCGAGAGCGACGAAAATTATCGCGCGCTTGATTTACCGCCGTTTCGAAAGGAAATCACTGAATCCGCGACTCTTGATTTTTTTTTAGAAGGCATTCACTGCACGGCTTGTATTTGGCTGCTCGAAAGACTTCCTGAAATGAGCGACGGGGTAGTGAGCGCGAGAATTGATATCGCCCGTTCTCTCTTAAAGGTGAGAGTTTCTTCCGCTGGGCGATTTGAGGAAGTGGCACGGTTGCTCCTGGCGCTGGGCTATCGTCCGCACCCCATTCAGGGTGAAGCGGAGGCTGAAGCACGTGTTCAAAACGAAGATCGTAAAACCCTTCGCCGAATAGGTGTTGCCGCGTTTGCCGCGATGAACGTCATGATCTACTCGGTCTCGCTCTATGCAGGGGTGGGTGGAAGACTCGGCGTTTTGTTTCGAGTATTATCGCTTGTTGTTGCGCTACCATCTTTAACCTATTCCGCCTGGCCATTTTATCGATCGGCTTGGAATGCTTTAAAGCTGAAGCGAATCTCGATCGACCTTCCGATTGCGCTTGCGTTTATTTTTGGGTTTATCGAGAGCTTGCGCCAGACTCTGATGGGTACAAACCTTCTCTACCTCGACTCTTTGACGAGCTTGGTGTTTCTCATGCTTCTCAGTCGGTACGCGCTCTCGCGGCTCGAACGGCTAGAGCTCTCGCGCTCAGGATTACTGCAGGTTCTATTGCCCGCCCAAGTTGAACGAAGCAGGGGAAAGGGCGAGTGGGAATTTGTGAGTACTGATTCTATTCAGGTTGGCGAATTTTTTCGTATGAAAGCCCATTCAAAAATTCCGGCTGACGGAATTGTTCGAACGGGCGAAGGCTTTCTGGATTTGTCTGTATTGACAGGAGAATCAGCACCACAAGCCATTCAGGCTGGCAGCCAAGTTTTTGCGGGCGCTCGCGTGCTGAGTGGAATTTTTGAGGTCGAAGTGACCGCAAAGGGTCGTGACACGCGCGTGGGCGCGATGCAAACGAAGCTTGAGCTCATTTCTGCACCTAAACGGAATACCCGCACAGAGCGGAGTGATCGTTGGGCCCAAATCTTCTTAGCGGTTGTACTGGGACTTGCGGTCGTGCTTCTGATTGCATTTGGTTTTGATCACGCCGAGGAAGCTTTTCGACGTTCATTTTCTCTTGTGATCATTGCATGTCCCTGCGCTCTTGCGCTTGCGACCCCTTTGACTTTGGCTCGAGCTTATCGGTTAGCTGCCGATCAAGGAATCTTACTGCGCGATCCTGAAGTTCTAGAGCGCCTGCTCCGTATCCGCCATGTTATACTCGATAAAACCGGGACACTAACGACTGGTGCGGCTCGCGTGCGCGACTGGAAATGGTCGGATCCGAAGCCAGAGGATCGGAATCAGCTCGAGTCCATCGCTTATTCGATGGAATCGAATTCACGCCATCCCTATGGAATGGCAATTTCTGCGTTCCTCCAGGATCGTCCGGGAGTTAAGCTCCTGTCGGATATTCAGTCACACGAAGAAATGGGCCGCGGTGTGCGTGCAGACTACTGTGGCTCAACCTATTGGATTGGGCGCGACGCGTTGGGTACGATTGTTCTTACACGAGACGGGTTCCGTTTGTCCGAGATTCAGATTGAGGATGAAATACGGCCTGAGGCACGTGAGTTGGTCAGCAGGCTACTTCGCAGGGGTTTGAGACTTCAGGTATTGTCGGGTGATTCGTTTAGCAATACCGAGAAAATCTGTCACCTGGCTGGAATTGATTTCTATTTAGGTGGCTTGACGCCTGAACAGAAAAGAGAACACCTTGCATTGAATCGAGAACCGGTGCTTGCCGTGGGAGACGGCGTGAACGATGCCTTGATGTTGAAAGCGGCAGATGTTGCTGTGGCTTTCAATCGAGGAGATGGTAACTCGATTGAGTCCGTCCTTGTGGGAAGCGATGTGGCCTGCCTTCGTTCTGATCTGAAATCGGTTTCAGATCTTTTTGAAGTTGCGGATCGCTACCGAAGTACCTTGACACGAAATGCGGTATTTTCAGCGCTCTATAATTTGGTCGGGGCTTCCTTCGCCGTCGCGGGCTATATTCATCCACTCGTTGCCGCGATTGCGATGCCCGTGAGCGCGCTCACTGTATTCTTATCAACCACCATGGGTTTAAGAGTGAAGAGTGAAAGAGGAGGTGCGAAGTGAATATCGTATTTATTCTCGCACCCCTTTCTCTACTTTTAGCTTCATTCTTTGTTTATTTGTTTTTTAAATCAGTTTCGAGCGGGCAGTTCCAAGATCTGGATACTCCCGCTCATCGTATGCTTTTAGATTCTGAGCGAAAGGATAAAGAAAATGGATAATGAGGGACTCAAGCAGAATACGGAAACCGTGCGGTATGACGATCAGATTGTACGGTATTTTACATTAGCGACACTTGTTTTTGCTGGGGTCGCCCTTTTAGTGGGGTTAATCATTGCGCTTCAGCTTGCGTTTCACCAGTTGAACTTCGGGATTCCTTATATCACGTTTGGACGTCTACGACCCCTTCACACGAACGCAGCGATTTTTGCGTTCGCGGGGAACGCGATTTTTGCGGGAATTTATTATTCGACGCAACGACTTTTAAAAACTCGATCGGTCGACATTTTGTCTAAAATTCACTTCTGGGGTTGGCAGCTCATCATTTTAGCGGCAGCCGTTACGCTCCCACTTGGAATTAGCACTGCGAAGGAATACGCCGAGCTCGAGTGGCCCATTGATCTTGCGATCACAATTATTTGGGTTGTCTTTGGCGCGAACCTTATTGCGATGGTTCGTAAACGCCGCGAGCCGCACATGTATGTCGCGATTTGGTTCTATCTTGCGACCTTCATCACGATCGCTCTCTTGCATGTCGTGAACTCAATTGAAATTCCCGTCACGTTTTTGAAAAGTTATCCGATTTATGCCGGAGTTCAGGATGCTCTCGTTCAATGGTGGTATGGGCACAACGCCGTCGCGTTCTTTCTGACCACTCCGTTCTTGGGTTTGATGTATTACTTTGTGCCTAAGGTCGCAAACACGCCGATTTACTCCTATCGACTGTCGATCATCCACTTCTGGTCTCTTATTTTGATTTACATCTGGGCAGGTCCGCACCACCTTCTGAACACGGCTCTACCCGACTGGGCGCAAACAGTGGCAATGGCGTTTTCAGTTACGCTTTGGATTCCGAGCTGGGGCGGAATGATTAACGGCCTCTTCACCGTTCGTCAGGCATGGCATCGAGTTCGTGAGGAACCTATCCTCCGATTTTTTGCGGCCGGTTTGATTGCCTACGGAATGTCGACTTTTGAAGGCCCGCTGCTCTCGATTAAGAGCGTGAGTGGTCTCGCGCTCTACACGGATTGGATTATTGCGCACGTCCATGCAGGCGCGCTGGGCTGGAACGGCTTTATCGCCTTTGGGATGGTTTATTATTTAGTTCCGAAACTTTGGAAAGTCGAAATCTACCGCCGCGACTGGATCAATACCCATTTCTGGTTCGCCACCATCGGGATTGTCCTTTACGTGATCTCCATGTGGGCATCAGGAATCACGCAGGGGATGATGTTGCAGGCGATTGATCCCGCAACTGGGCGTCTCGCTTACCCTGACTTCGTTGAAACAGTTCTCCGAATCGTTCCACTCTTTTACGTGCGCGCATTCGGTGGGTCTCTGTATCTGGTGGGTTTCCTGGTGATGGCAGTGAACGTTTGGAAAACGATCGCGGCATCTCGAAGCGAGGATCTCGTCGACGAGACGGTCAGCGCACCTCCGGTTTTCCGATTGAACCTCGCTTGGTTCAAAGGACAAGCACCACACCGTATTCTGGAAGGGATGCCGACCGCGCTCATTATTCTTTCTTTCTTGGGAATCTTGACTGGGTCCTTAGTTGAAATCGTTCCGATGTTGTCGGGAGCTGCTTATCAGACAGAAATCTCGTGGGACACGAATGCGATTCAAAAACCAAGGCTCTATCGCCCGCTCGAAGTCGCAGGACGCGACATTTATGTGCGTGAGGGTTGTTACACCTGCCACTCACAAATGATTCGTCAGATGCCAGGGGATGTTCTTCGATACGGAGAAGCTTCGAAGGCAGAGGAGTCGATGTGGGATCACCCTTTCCAATGGGGGTCGAAACGCACCGGACCCGATCTCGCGCGTGTGGGAAAAAAATATCCGGACCTCTGGCATTTTCGCCACCTCTTGAATCCGCGTGACGTCGTGCCTCAGTCGATCATGCCGTCGTATGTCTGGTTGTTCCGCGATAAACTCGATACTTCAAACCTTTCTAAAAAGTTGAAGACTTTGAGAATGGTTGGCGTTCCCTACACGGACGAACAAATTAACAACGCAGTTGCTGATGCGGAAGTTCAGGCACTCGAAATCGCGACTCGCTTGAAGACGGAGGGTGGCCCAGAGGGCGCCGAGAAAAAAGAGATAGTGGCATTGATTTCTTATCTCCAGGCGATGGGGCAAATGATGCCACCGTCCTTCAAACCCCAGAAAGTGAGCGGGCTATGAGTTCCATGCTCCAGTCAACGTTAATCAATTATCCAGGTACGCTTGCGGGCGTTGTGGCGTCTGCGCTTTGTCTCCTCTTCGTCGCGCTTGCGTTCACTGTTTATCGGAAAGAAGCGAAGCGCGGTTTAGAGTATGCGAGCCGCCTTCCATTAGAACTTGAAGATCGTGAGGGTCAATCCAATGGAAAATGATAATACAAAGAAAGTAAATCCGGACGAAACGGTACACGTCATCGACGGGATCGTTGAATTGAATCACCCGGCGCCGTTTTGGTGGCAGATGATTTTCTACATCTCGATTATCTGGGCAATTGGTTATATGGGGTATTACCTTTTCGGGGGCGGACCGACCCTGAAACAGGAGTTAGCCGCAAAACTCGAGAACATCAATCAGTCTCGGAAATCTGGCGCACCCTCCGAGGAACAGGATAAGTCCGATCTGCATTCATTTTACCAGAGTCCAGAACGTCTCGCACATGCCGCCCAAGTTTTTCAAAAAAACTGTGTTGCTTGTCACGCGGCAGATGGGGGAGGTGGCATTGGACCTAATCTTACCGACAATCACTGGATTCACGGCGATGGGACGATCGACGCTATATGGGAGGTCGTGAAGACCGGAGTACCCGAAAAGGGGATGCCGCCTTGGGGTCCGGTCCTTAATCGCGACGAAGTTTTGGAGGTTGCGGCCTACGTCCGCAGCCTTCGAGGAAAAACGACCGCTAAACCTAAACCTCCACAAGGAAACGCGGTAGACGCGAAGGCTGACATTTAGGTAGGGAGCATAGGATAATCCATGTCACTCGGCCGCAGGACACGTTCCCTCGACGATGAGGGAAAGCGTAAAATAATCCACCCGATCGAGGTTAAAGGCCCCTGGAAGAGGCGCCGAAACCTCGTTCAATTTGGGTTGATTTTTTTCCTTCTCGCTATTCCTTGGATCAAGGTCCGTGGCCAGCCGCTCTTACTCCTGAATATTTTGGAGCGAAAGTTCTCGGTCTTCGGAATTTTGTTCCGTGCTCATGATGTGCCTTTGATTTTCCTTTTTTTCGCCTCGTTTGCGCTTCTTTTCGCAATTTTGACCACGCTTTTTGGTCGAGTCTGGTGCGGTTGGGCTTGTCCGCAGACGGTTTTTATTGAATCAGTCTTCCGTCGGATCGAGTCATGGTTCGAGGGAAACGCCTTCGAGCGGAAGAAACAGCAGCTTGAGCCCATGACTTTCGATCGAGTTTTGATGAAGGCCTTGAAGTGGTTTACATTTTTCTTAGTCACCTTGGTCATTACCCACTCGGTTCTCGCGATTTTCGTTGGTCCGGAAGCGGTTCAAAGTATGATCATGGCGGGGCCGTCGGAATCGCCCATTGCTTTCCTTTTCGTCGCCATTTCAACAGCCGTCATCCTGTTTGATTTTGGATGGTTCAGGGAACAGTTTTGCATCGTCGTTTGTCCCTACGGTCGAATTCAATCCGTTTTTCAAGACGAGAAAACGAGGACCGTCGCATATCAAGCAAAACGCGGAGAGCCGCGGGGAAAGGTCGGCGAAGGGAAGGGCGATTGTGTTGATTGCATGAGATGCGTTCAGGTTTGCCCGACCGGAATTGATATTCGAGACGGATCATCACAACTCGAGTGCATCGCCTGCACCGCGTGTATGGATGCGTGCGATGATGTTATGACGCGACTGAAGCGCGAAAGGGGACTGATTAAATACGCCTCCATCGATGGCGTAGATGATCGTGGAAAAACGATTCTGAAGGGGCGCGCCAGCGTGTACATGGTGCTCTTGTGCCTAGTAGCTATTTCTATTGTATGGATTGCCGAGACCCGAACCCGAGTTATGGTTGAAGTTTTTAAGAATCGAGGCGCTCCTTTCGTTTTAGTGACGGACACAGACAAGAATCCGGATCATGAGGTTGCGAATCTGTTTGTTGCTGAAATATCAAACCACACGAATGAAAAGCTAACGGTTCACTTCGAACTGGAACCCCCCGACCAGAGTGGAATTGAGCTAGTAATGCCCAATAATACCCTTACTCTTGGTCCGGGCGATTACCTGCGACAGCCCTTTACCGTTCGTTTCGCTCGACGCATTTTAGCTGAGGGGAGCGCGTCGGCTCAAATGAGAATTGAATCAACAGGCATGGACCGGAACCAAGAGATCCACGAAACGCTGGAAAAGGAGCTCCGTCTTGTCGGACCTTATTCTTTTCAGTAGTGCCGCTGGTGTCGCGCTTTTGGGAAGCGGTCACTGTTTTGGCATGTGTGGGGCGATCGCGAGTCTTCCAGGACGTCGCGCGACTCCCCTTTACCAGCTGGGTCGTTTGGTCGGCTACGGTGCTCTCGGTGCATTATCGGGAATGTTCGGGAAAAGTTTTTTTGCGCTTTTTGGATCCCGACCAGAATTTCAGGTGTTCGCGATTTTGATTATGGCAGTCGTGATGGCATTCCAATGGATTCCTTCGATTCAAGAGTCATTTGAAAGCTCATGGGTCACGCGTTTCTACCGAAAAGTTTATGGAGTGGGGTTTGCTCCGCTTTCACGTCAGCTCATGCAGTTTTCGAATGGTTTTCCATTGGGTTTATCGAATTCTCTGATTCCGTGTGGATTCATTTTCTATTTTGGGAGTATCGCGGCTGCGACAGGTTCGCCGCTCCGAGGAGTGATTTTATTCGCTGGACTATGGGCAGGTTCTTTACCTGTGCTCCTTGCGGCCGCGGTTGGCTCGGCCGTATTGAAGAAACGCCTAAGTACCCCGCGACGTCGCTTCCTATTTCAGGCGGCGCTGCTCCTCGTCGGAATTTATTCGCTCGGTTTTCGTTTGGAGGGAGGACACCTCGCTCATTTTTCAAATTCGAATCCCGCCTTGCCGAATTTGGTCTGCGGAAAATAAAAAACCCGAGATCATGTTTCCATAATCTCGGGTTCGATTTTTAAGTCGAAATATTTTACTTCATCAAGTTGATCGCAGTTTCCATTTCGGCATCCGTGAGGATTGCATCAGAAAGCGCTTCGCGGGTTTCATCCGCTGTGAGCGAAATGATGGCAGTGTCATGTCCTGCTGCGAATACCGGAGCCGCTTTTTTAAGGATCGTGTTCGCGAGATTTGCGCGGACCTCTTTGCTTTCCACGAAAGGTAAATTTTCTTGAAGAGAAGAATCGAGCGCATCGCCAGTCGCATTCACTTCGTTATCCAGAATGATCGCGCCCAAGCCAGCCCAGAGGAGGGTAGAGGCGGTCGAATTTCCGTTCCAGACTACGCAGCGAGTGGTTTCCACTCGGCGCCATCCGGTGCGAATCCGACGACCGTAACGGTCGATTACGTAAACGGGTTCGCGATGATAGGTCGTTTCAGAGCGATCACATCCTACTGCGTATCCGACGACCATGCTCACAAGTCCTGTTCCGATGAAGGCAGAGCCTACGGAGTTACCGGCGTCGCCGCCGATTGCAGCAGCGAGAATCAGACCGGCTTCGGCTTGTTGAGTAGGAACGGCAGCCTGAAGGCTTGCGGCTAAAAGAACTACGGATAGAATTTTTTTCATTTGAAATCTCCAGAACAAAAATGAGTTGGAAGACAACGTTGACGGGGGTTCTTATATGCTATGCGTTAATATCTGGAAAGTGGAATTAATCTTTACTTAACTATCTGAAATTACAGAATAAAAAAAGGCAAGCCGAGTAACCCCGGCTTGCCTTTGAGTCTTAAAGAACCCGCGTAATCCGCGTGGATTAGCGAAGTTCAGAGACCACTTGAGCGATCTCAGCGTCAGTCAGAATTGAGCTCTCAAGCGCCTCACGAACATCAGATTCGCTCAAGCTGACGGCGAATGCTTTATCGCCGCGAGCAAGAGCTGCTTGCCCAGCGGTTGCTGCAATCAAGTGAGCCATGTTGGAGAGCGACTCGCGATTATCGATGAATGGAAATTGCTGTGCGAGGGTTTCGACCATTTGGTTTTCGGAGTCCTGCCCGAGGAGGAGGAGGCCGCCAGCAATCCACATTGCGATTTTAGCGCCTTTTGACATTGGGCCAGCAGGTGTGCCTGGCGTGTAGGTCGTGCGATCGCAGACTGTGCGATGGCCAATGATTTGGCCGTAGCGGTTGTAGACAGGTACTACGCGCGAACTCTCGCAGTGACTCGAACCACCGCTGCCGCCGTTCGACGCAGCGACGACGATTAGTCCTAGGCCGCCGACGATCGCAGCGCCGGTACCGATATTTCCGATCGTCGTCCAACCGATTTCATCGAAACCTTCAGTAGCGCCTGCGCCCAAGATGAAGGCGAGCCCCGCTTGGGAGTTATTCACTCCGACAGAAGTTGAAAGAGCCAAACACAGAGTAAGAACAGACAGAAAACGTTTCATGGTAACCCCTCTTGAAAGATAAACTGAGAATTTATGCGTCCAATCAGCAATCTCTGTGCCGAGTATTTCAAAAGTACGCGGGCGAAATTTCCGAATTATTTCAGGTAAAAAGCGAACTAGTGCGCTGTGTTAGTGATTTAGATTTCTCGCCATCCGCACCACTCTGACACCACAGAAAAGGTGTCAGAGTGGTGCATCCGAGACTGTCATGGGGTGGTGCGGGAGTGTTGCTTTCGGAGGGAATAAAAAAGCCACGAGAGAGAGTCCCGTGGCTTTCCTGAAGAAAAATTTTCGAACGAATTAGCGAGTCGCGATCAGTCCGGCGACGAGCAGGCTTACGACCGACATCACTTTGATGAGGATCGCAACACCTGGACCGGAAGTATCCTTGAACGGATCTCCAACCATGTCGCCAACGACGGCTGCTTTATGAACATCGGAGCCTTTTTTGTGGCCGGGAAGGTTTCCTTTTTCGATGTATTTTTTAGCGTTATCCCAAGCGCCGCCTGCGTTTGCCATGAAAAGAGCCATGGTCGCACCGACTGCGAGTGATCCAGCGAGGAGACCTGCGAGAGCTGCTGCACCCAAAATGTATCCGACGACTGGCGGAACGACGACCGCTACAAGTCCGGGGAGAATCATTTTCGAGAGAGCAGATTTCGTCGCGATATCCACGATACGGGAAGGCTGTGGTTCTGCTTTCAGTTCCATGAGGCCTGGAATTTCGCGAAACTGTCTTCGAATTTCTTCGACGATCGCTTCTGCAGCCTTACCGACCGCAAGCATCGTGGATGCGCCCACGATGAAGGGAAGGATCGATCCCAGGAGGATACCGATCAAGACTTTACCGTTCGTGATCGCAAGCTCGACTTCAGGAAGTCCTGCAACCGCGCGAGCGTGGTTCACTTCCATGTTGAATGCCGAGAAGAGAGCAACCACGGTGAGAGTAGCAGATCCGATCGCGAAGCCTTTACCGATTGCTGCCGTTGTGTTTCCAACCGCATCGAGCTCGTCGGTGATTGCGCGAACTTCAGGGCCGAGGCCAGACATTTCAGAAATGCCGCCGGCGTTATCGGAAATCGGTCCGTAAGCATCGACCGTCATCACGACTGCTGTTCCGCCGAGCATACCGACCGCCGACAAGGCGATCCCGTAGAGGCCCAAGTAGTGGTCCGCAATCCAAGCGACGAGTGCCACGACGAACATCGGGATACCAACCGATTCCATTCCGACCGCAAGACCACGAATCAAGTTCGTGCCTGCGCCCGTGATCGAAGCTTCAGCGATTCGAGCCACTGGAGTGGAGGAGGTGTAGTAGTCCGTCACGAGTCCGATGATCGCGCCACCGATTGCGCCGGCAGCGATTGAGATCGTTACGCCTTGAGTGATTCCGAAAATCGGCATCATGATTCCAGAAATGATCGTGAGGATCACTGGAGGAATGATGAGCGCGAGGCGAAGGACCTGTGCAGGATTCATCTGTTTCATAGCGCGAGCTGCGAAGATTGCGACGATCGAAACGATTACGCCAATTGCAGAAAGCACGATCGGAACGATGACCGATGCCGCGCGATTTGCGGCTTCGTCTCCCGAGCTCATGAGAGCAGGGAGTGCTGCGCCTGGAGCGGTGAGGCCGATTGCCATAGCGGATACGATCGCTGCGATCATGGATTCGTAGATGTCAGCGCCCATTCCAGCCACGTCACCCACGTTATCGCCGACGTTGTCAGCGATGACGCCTGGGTTCCGAGGATCATCTTCAGGAATATTTTCGATCACTTTTCCTGCGATATCGGAACCGACGTCTGCAGCTTTCGTGTAAATACCGCCCCCGATACGAGCGAAAAGCGCGATCGAAGAGGCACCCACAGCAAACGCGTGAATGATGTTTGCGAAGTGTTCGTTGTCTTTGAAAAACATGTAAACGCAGCCGATACCCAGGATACCGAGGCCAGCGACTGAAAGTCCCATGACTGCGCCACCATCGAGTGCGACGAGGAGTGCGTTTGCTTTATTTCCGCCGCGCGCTTCCTGAGAAGTGCGAACGTTCGCGTAAGTCGCCGCTTTCATTCCGATGAAGCCCGCTAGGATCGACAGGAAAGCTCCTGCGATGAAGCTCATTGCCGGAATCCAATTCATCGTAAGTCCGATGAGAACGAAAACGACCGCGCAGTAGATGGCGAGAACTTTGTATTG